>NZ_JBHYMK010000016.1:0-143534 GCF_042743065.1 Streptomyces sp. NPDC058872 | reverse complement strand
ACCCCCCTGGAGGAAACCCTCCTCACCCTCTTCACCCACACCCTCAACACCACCACCGACCTCACCATCGACGACGACTTCTTCCACCACGGCGGACACTCCCTCCTCGGCGCCCGCCTCACCAACCACATCGCCCGTGCCCTTGACGTGCGCCTCACCGTTCGCGACGTCTTCCAGCACCCCACCCCCGCCCGGCTCGCCGAGCACATCGCCTCGCTGAAGGCCGCGCCCGCGAAGAAGGCCCGTCCCGCCCTCCGCCGGCGCGACAGGGCCTGAGGACGGTCCCCCGACCCCCGGCGGACGCACGACGACGGCCACGGCACGCTGCTGCGTCCCGGCCCACCCGAACGCGCCCGACCCCAGGGGTCCCTTCCCTCCGCCCTGCGGCGCACCGCATCCGACGTCCCGCGCCGATCCACCGCGATCACGGGACGGCCCTGAGACCGCGAGCGCCTCCGGAGCCACGAACAAGACGACCACCACGACCGCAAGAACGACAGAACGGATCGACTGATGACCACCTTCCCCACCCCTGCCCCCGAGGACGTCGTCTGGGACCTTCCCGGTGACCTCCCGCACCGCCTGTCGCTGCTCGTGCTGCCGCACGCCGGGGGCAATGCACACGCCTACAGCGTCTGGCGCGAGCACCTGCCGGCCGACGTCCGGCTGCTCATCGGTCAGTACCCCGGCCGGGGAGCCCGCTTCAGCGAGGACCTGCCCGAGTCCGTCGACGACCTGGCGCTGCCGGTGGTCGACGCCCTCCCCGCGGACACCGGCGCCCTGGTGGTGCTCGGACACAGCATGGGTTCCCTGGTCGCCTTCGAGGTGACCCGCGCCCTGCAGGCCACCGGGCGCACCCCGCGAGGGCTGATCGCGTCCGCTTGCCGGGCGCCCGTGCTGCCCAACCAGTGTCCGGTCCATCCGGAGCGGCTCGACGACGACCAGCTGGTTGCCGCGATCAAGGAGCGCGGCGGCACCGACGACGGCATCCTCGACGACGAGGAACTGCGGGAGATCGTCCTGCCGTCGATCCGCGCCGACTTCGCCATCGACGACGCCTATCAGTGCACCGCCCCCGACGTGCGGCTCGACTGCCCGGTCGCGGTGTTCGGCGGCGACGCCGATCCGATCGTCCCCGTCGACATGCTCGACGGATGGTCCCTGGTGGCCGGGCAGCAGATCGTGCCCGAGGTCCTGACCGGCGACCACTTCTACTTCCAGCAGGACCTGCCCGGCTTCTTCGCCCGACTGAACCCGGTCCTGGAGGCGCTGCACGCCTCCGTCCCCAGCAACGCCTGATTTCCCGCCAACAGACGATTCCTTCGAGGGAACACGAGGAACCCATCATGACCACGTACGCCCCGCATCCGACCACCACGGGCGTCGCCGCCGTCCGGGAGCCCGGCAAGCCGGCCCTCATCCGCACCCCGGCCTTCGACACCATGGCGGAGGCCTCCGCCTGGCTGACCACCCAACTCCCCGCCATCCAGGCCGAGCTGCACCGTCATGGTGCGGTCATGCTGCGGGGGCTGCCGATGACGGATGCGGCGACCTTCGCCGAGGCCCGCGACGCGCTGATCGCCCAGCGCGCCGGATACAAGGAGAAGGCCACCCCCCGCACCGACTTCGGCGAAGGGGTGTTCTCCTCCACGGACCTGCCCGCCGCCCAACCGATCCGCCTGCACAACGAGAACAGCTACACCCTCGACTTCCCCGGGGTGCTGCTCTTCGGCTGTGTCACCGCGCCCGAGACCGGCGGTGCGACCACCGTCGGCGACATGCGCGAGGCCCTCGCCATGCTGCCGCGGGAACTGGTCGCCCGGTTCGCAGAGGCGGGCTGGCTGCTGGTCCGCAACTACTCCGACCTGGCGGGCATGCCCTGGCGCAAGGCGTTCTCCTCCGACGAGCCCGCGGGGGCGGAGGAGTACTGCGACGCCCACGCGATCGGCTACGAATGGCTCGACGAGGACACGCTGCGCACCCGGCAGCGTCGTTCCGCGATCATCACCCACCCGGTGACGGGCGAGCAGTCCTGGTTCAACCACTTCGCCTTCTGGAACGCCCGCAGCCTCGACGAGGACGTCCGCGAGGTCCTCACCGACACGTTCGGCGAGGACGGACTGCCGTTCGACACCCGGCTGGGCGACGGCACCGCCCTCACCGACGCCGAGGTGGACGCGATCAACGAGGTGTACCAGGCGGTCACGCTCAGGGAGAGCTGGCAGGCCGGTGACCTGATGCTCGTCGACAACATCCTCTGCGCACACGGCCGCGAGTCGTACACCGGGGACCGGAAGATCCTCGTCGCCATGGGCGAGCCGGTGCGGCTCTCCGACTGCTCCCCGACCTCCGCCCCCTCGACCACCCTGTACGGAAGGTGAGCCCCGCCATGACCGCCGTTCTCCCCGAGCGCTCCGCCAGCCCGACCGTTGCCGTCGCCGAGGCCCCCGTACGCGGCACCGGTGCCGTCGACCTGTTGGCCCGACTCGCCACCGCCCCCGGCGACCGGACCGCCGTCATCGCCGGTGACGACCGGCTCACCTTCGACGAACTGCGCGCAGAGGCCGCCGCGATCGCCGTCCGGTTCGCCGCCCTCGGCATCGGTCCGGAGAGCGTCGTCGCCCTCTGCCTGCCGCGAGGCGCCGCCCTGGTCACGGCGATCATCGGCACCCTCACCGCGGGCGCCGCCTACCTGCCGGTCGATCCGGCGCTGCCCGCCGACCGCCGTCGCTACCTCGTCGAGGACTCCGGGGCCGACCTCGTGGTCCTGGACGGCACCACCGCCTCTCCGGTCCCCGGCGTCCGCGTGGTGACGGCTGCCGAGCTGACGGGCGCTCCGAACGGCGCCCCGGCCCCGTACGAGCCCGTTCCGGTCGGTGCGGACACGCTGGCCTACGTCATCTACACCTCCGGTTCCACCGGTCGACCCAAGGGCGTCGAGATCGGACGCGCCTCCGCCTCGCTCCTCCTCGCGGAGCTGGAATCGGAGGGTGCCGCCAGCGGCGAGGGACGGCGGGTCGGCTGGAACGCGTCCCCGTCGTTCGACGCCTCCGTGCAGCAGTGGATACGGCTCTGCCGGGGCGACACCCTCGTCATGATCGACGAGGAGACGCGCCGTGACCCGGCCCTGCTCGCCGGCTTCGTCGACGAGCACTCCCTCACCGACCTGGACATCACGCCTTCGCACGCCGAACCGCTGCTCGACCTGCTGACGGCGGACGGCGGGCCCCGTCCGCTGACCCTGCTGGTCGGGGGCGAAGCGATCAGCCCGGCGCTGTGGGACCGCTTCGCCGCGGCCCACCGGGCCGGTCTGCTGCGCGCGCTGAACGTGTACGGCCCGACCGAGTGCACGGTGGACTCCACCGCCGCTTGGATCGACGGACCGGGGGAGCCGCACATCGGTGCCGTCCTGCCCGGACTGGAGATGCGCCTGCTCGACGAGAAGCTCGCACCGGTCGGACCGGGGGAGGCCGGCGAACTGTACCTCGCCGGTCCGCGCGTGGGGCGGGGCTACCGTCGCCGCCCCGGTCTGACGGCAGAGCGTTTCGTCGCAGACCTCGCCGGGGCCGCTGTCACTCCCGGCGGGCGGATGTACCGCACCGGTGACCGATGCCGGCTCCGCCCCGACGGCAGCCTGGTCTACCTCGGCCGCGCCGACGGCCAGATCAAGCTGCGCGGACACCGCATCGAGCTCCCGGAGATCGAGGCCGCCCTCACCCGGGTGCCCGGCGTCGCCGAGGCCGCCGTGATCCTCGGTGAGGACGCCGGAGGCACCGCCTGCCTGATCGCCTATCACCGGGGCGGGGACGCCACCACCCTGCGTGCGGCCCTGTCGGACGCCCTGCCCACCTACATGGTGCCGAGCGCGTTCGTCGCGGTCGACCGCTTCGCGACCACCCCCAGCGGCAAGCTGGACCGGTCCGCGCTGCCCACCCGCCCGGAGAACCCGACGGAGACCGCGCCGGAGGAAACCCGCGTCGACGACCTCGACGGCAACGGCCTGGACGGCCGGGCGGAGGAGCTGATCGCCCGCGTCTGGACGCAGGTGCTCGGCGCCGCGTCGATCGGCCCGGACGACAACTTCTTCAAGCTCGGCGGCCACTCCCTGCTCGCCATCAAGCTGGTTTCCCGGGTGCGGGCCGAACTGTCCGTGGCACTGCCGGTCAAGGCCGTGTACGCCCACCCACGGCTGCGCGACCTGGCCGCCCACATCGAGGAGCTGCTGGCCGCACGGGATGTCTGACCGCGGTCCGCGCCCGCATCCCGTCCCGTGCCGACACCGCGGTCCGCGCCCGCACCGCGGCCCCTGCCACCGGCTCACCCGCCCGCCCCCGCCATCCACGAGGAGCAGCAACCGTGATCCCCCTGTCCTACGCCCAGCGCCGACTGTGGTTCCTCAACCGGCTCGAAGGTTCCTCCTCGGCCTACAACGCGCCCGTCGTGCTCCGGCTGGGATCGACGCCCGACACGGCCGTCCTCGAGGCGGCGGTGCGGGACCTGGTGGAGCGTCACGAGGTGCTCCGGACCGTGTATCCGGCCAGGGACGAGGAGCCGTACCAGGAGATCCTCGACGAGCCCGAGGTGCGCGTCGAGGCGGAAGAGTGCAGCGCTGACGACGCACCGGCCCGCGCGACTGCCTTCGCCCGGCTCCCCGTGGACGTCACCCGTGAACTCCCCCTCCGCGTCGGGCTGTTCCATGCACCCGACGGGCCGGCCGTGCTGGTGCTCCTGGTGCACCACATCGCCACGGACGGCTGGTCGGTGGGCCGTCTGCTCGCCGATCTCGACCTCGCCTACCGGGCCCGTGCCGAGGGGCGCGCGCCCGATTGGGAGCCGCTGCCCGTCCAGTACGCCGACTACGCCCTCTGGCAGCGGGACATGCTCGGTGACCCCGGCGACCCGGACAGCACCGCGCACGAGCAGCTCGCCCACTGGCGCAAGGCCCTGGACGGCATTCCCGCCGAGACCCGGCTGCCCGCCGACCGGCCCCGTCCCGCGGAGCCCGGAAACCGGGGGGCGGTGGTGACCGCGGAACTGGAAGCGGGAACCCACCGTGCCCTCGCCGCCCTGGCCCGTGCCAGGGGCGGCACCTTCTTCATGGTGGCCCGTGCCGCGCTGTCCCTGGCCCTGCGGGCGGCGGGTGCCGGAGAGGACGTCGTGGTGGGCACGGCGGTGGCGGGGCGTCCCGAGGAGGACCTGCACGACCTCGTCGGGTTCTTCGTGAACACCCTGGCCCTGCGCGCGGACCTGTCCGGAGACCCGGGCCTGGGCGCGCTCGTCGACCGGGTCCGAGCAGCCGACCTGGCGGCCTTCGCCCATGAAGACCTCCCCTTCGACCTGCTGGTCGAGGACCTCAACCCCGAGCGGTCCCTCGGCCGCCACCCCTTCTTCCAGGTCATGCTGAGCGCACAGACCGTCCAGGACACCGCCGTGACGCTCGGCGGCATCCCGGCCGTCCTCGACGACGCCGACCTCGCCGCCGCCAAGTTCGACCTGAGCTTCCACTGCCAGGAGACGTCCGGCGCCGGAGGTGAGCCCGGCGGGGTGCTCCTCGGGCTCCAGTACGCGACGGACCTCTACGACGAGGACACCGCACGGCTGCTCCTCACGGTGTTCCGGCGCGCGCTGACGGCCTTCGCCGAGCGGAGCGACGACACCCCGCTCAGCGCGATCGAGCTCCTCGCGGACGACGAGGGCGTCTTCCTCGACCGCCGTCACCGGGCCCTCGCGGAAGCGGCACGGCAGCGCACCACCGGGCAGCGGGAAGCGCACGAAGCCCGCCGGGCCGGTGCCCACCCTCCGGCGGACCCCCGCGAGGAGATCCTGAACGGTCTGTTCGCGGAGATCCTGGACCGTGCGGACGTGCGTTCCGAGGACAACTTCTTCAAGCTCGGGGGGCATTCGCTGCTCGCGGGGAAGCTCACCAACCGCATCCGCGGGGCGCTCGGGCTCCAGGCCGCGATCCGCGACGTCTTCCTCGCCCCCACGCCCCGGCAACTCCTCCGCCGCCTCGGCGAGCGGCGCACCGGTTCCGACGTGCCGCCCCTGCGGCCCGTCCCCCACGAGCACCGTCCCGATCCCGTCCCCCTGTCGTACGCCCAGCGCCGGCTGTGGTTCCTCAACCGTCTCGACGGTTCCTCCCCGGCGTACAACGCACCCGTGGTGATCAGGCTGGACGCACGGCCCGAGCCCGCCCTGCTGGAATCGGCCGTACGGGACGTGATCCACCGGCACGAGGTGCTGCGGACCACGTACCCGGTGCGGGACGGAGAGCCCCACCAGCACGTCCACGCCGATCCGGAGGTGCGGATCGAGAGCGAGCCGTGCACCACGCCGGAGGACGCCCGGGTCCGGGCGACCGCCTTCGCTCGCATCCCGCTGGACATCACGACCGAACAACCCCTGAAGGCAAGACTGTTCGAGGTCGAGGACGGAACGTCCACCCTGGTCCTGTCGCTCCATCACATCGCGACCGACGGCTGGTCGGTGGGCCGTCTGCTCGCCGATCTCGACCTCGCCTACCGGGCCCGTGCCGAGGGGCGCGCGCCCGATTGGGAGCCGCTGCCCGTCCAGTACGCCGACTACGCCCTCTGGCAGCGGGACGTGCTCGACGGCCCGCAGGGCGTCCGAGGCGTCCAACTGGACTTCTGGCGCAAGGCCCTGGACGGCATTCCCGCCGAGACCCGGCTGCCCGCCGACCGGCCCCGTCCCACGGAGCCCGGAAACCGGGGGGCGGTGGTGACCGCGGAACTGGGACCGCAGGTCCACGAGGCGCTCACCGGCCTGGCCCGCAGCAGTCGGGTCACCTTCTTCATGGTCGTCAGGGCGGCCCTCTCCCTGGCCCTGCGGGCGGCGGGTGCCGGAGAGGACGTCGTGGTGGGCACGGCGGTGGCGGGTCGTCCCGAGGAGGACCTGCACGACCTCGTGGGGTTCTTCGTGAACACCCTGGCCCTGCGCACCGACCTGTCCGGGGACCCCACCCTCGCCGAACTGGTGCGGCGGGTCCGGGACGCGGACCTGGCGGCCTTCGCCCACGGCGAACTCCCCTTCGACCTGCTGGTCGAGGACCTCAACCCCGAGCGGTCCCTCGGCCGCCACCCCTTCTTCCAGGTCATGCTGAGCGCACAGACCGTCCAGGACGCCGCCGTGACCCTCGGCGACATGCGGGGAACGGCGGACGGCGCCGATCTCGCCGGGGCCAAGTTCGACCTCGCCTTCCACTGTGCCGAGACCCAGGACGAGGGCGGCGGGCCCGGGGGAGTGCTCCTCGGACTGCAGTACGCGACCGACCTCTACGAGGAGGACACCGCACGACTCCTCGTCGGTCTGTTCGGCCGTGCCCTGACGGCCCTCGCCGAACGGACCGGTGACACCCCGCTGAGCGGGATCGTCCTGCTGAGCGAGGAGGAGCGCGGCGCCCTCGACCGCCGTCACGAGGCGCTCGCCCTCGCCGAAGGCCGGCGCGCCGCCTCGCGGACCGGGGCGGGTGAAGGCCGGGAGTCGGAGGGCCGTGCCGCGGCCGACCCCCGCGAGGAGATCATCTGCGGGCTCTTCGCGGAGGTCCTCGACCGGGACGCGGTGCTGCCCGACGAGAACTTCTTCAAGCTGGGCGGGCATTCGCTGCTCGCGGGGAAGCTCACCAACCGCATCCGCGGGGCGCTCGGGCTCCAGGCCGCGATCCGCGACGTCTTCCTCGCCCCCACGCCCCGACGGCTCCTCCGCCGCCTCGGCGAGCAGGGGAACGGACCGGCCCGCCCCCCGCTGCGCCCCGTCCCCCAGGAGTTGCGCCCCGCACGCGTCCCCCTCTCCGCCGCCCAACTCCGACTCTGGTTCCTCGACCGGCTCGAAGGACCGAGCGCCACCTACAACATCCCCGTCGTCACCCGGCTTCGCCGTCCGGTCGAAGAGGCCGCGCTGTCCCTGGCCCTCGCCGACGTCACCGCCCGCCACGAAGTGCTGCGCACCGTCTACCGGACGGCGGACGGCGAGCCGTACCAGCAGGTGCTGAACGGCGTGGCGCCCGTGCTCCAGCAGATCCGGACCGCCGGGCCCGACGCCCTGCGCGCGGCCGTTGACGCCGCTGCCGGACACGTCTTCGACCTGGCCTCCGAAATACCCTTCCGGTCTTGGTTGTTGACGGAAGACGACGGCGGCCAGGTCATGGTGCTCCTGCTCCACCACATCGCCGGCGACGGCTGGTCCACCGGCTGTCTGCTCGCCGACCTCGACGTCGCCTACCGGGCCCGTGCCGAGGGGCGTGCCCCCGACTGGGAGCCGCTGCCCGTCCAGTACACCGACTACACCCTCTGGCAGCACGAACTCCTCGACGGTCCCCAGGGCCTCGCCGAGGCACAGCTCGCCCACTGGAACAGCACCCTGGACGGACTGCCGCCCCTGCTCGCCCTGCCCACCGACCGACCCCGTCCCGTCGAGAGCGACGGCGCCGGCGCCCTCACCCCGTTCACGGTGAGCGCCACCACCCACCGGGCCCTGCTGCGCTGTGCCCGTGACACCGGTGCCACCCTCTTCATGGTCGTGCAGGCAGCCCTCGCCTCGCTCCTCACCCGACACGGCGCGGGCACCGACATCGCCATCGGCACCACCGTCGCCGGCCGCGCGGACGACGCCCTCCACCCGCTCGTCGGATTCTTCGTCAACACCCTGGTGCTGCGCACCGACACCGCGGGCGACCCCTCCTTCGCCGAGCTCGTCCGCCGCGTCCGTGAGACGGGGCTCGCCGCCTACAGCCATCAGGACCTCCCCTTCGACCGGCTCGTCGAGCACCTCAGCCCGCACCGCTCCGCCGCCCACGCCCCGCTCGTCCAGGTGATGCTGCAGGTGCACGCCGCCGCCGCCGGATCCGGATCCCCGTCCGTGTTCGACGGAGAACCGGTCGCGTTCAGCGCCGAGGGAGCCAAGACCGACCTCACCTTCGCGCTCACCGAACTCGTCGACGCGGACGGAGCACCGGCCGGTCTGAGCGGTGCCCTGGAACACGCCACCGCCCTCTACGGTGCGGACACCGCCGCGCTCCTGGCCCGGCGACTGGTCGAGACCCTCGACGCGTTCGCCGCCGCCCCCTCCCTCCCGCTCTCCGCGGCACCGTACGGCCCGACGGCCCCCGAGGGACCGGAGGCAGTCCGGGACGAACGGGGACGGCCCGTGCCGGTGCGGGTGCCCGGCGACGTCCACGAACGGACGCCCGGCGGCGGACTGCGCGCCACCGGCCGGAGGGCGTACGCCCTGGCCGACGGCACCCTGCGGACCGTCGCCACCCTCACGGTGAGCGGCTACCCCGTGGAGCCCGGCCGGGTCGAAGGGGTGCTCGTCGGGCACCCCGACGTGACCGGAGCGTCCGTCGCCGTCCGTGACGACCGGCTCCACGCCTACGTCACCCCCGGCCCGGACGGCGCCGACGGGGAGGCGCTGCGCGGGTGGGCGGCCGAGAAGCTGCCCGAGTACCTGGCCCCGGTCCGCGTCCTCGTCGTCCCCCGACTGCCGGCGTCCGGCGAACACGCCGGTTCCCTTCCCGAGGGAGGCGAACGGCGCACCGACACCGCCCCGGACAGCCGTGAGGAACACCTCCTCGGGGTCTTCCGGGACGTCCTCGGAGGCCGTGCGATCGGCAGGGACGACAACTTCTTCAAGTCGGGCGGGCACTCGCTCCTCGCGGTCAGGCTGCTCAACCGGATCCGTACGGAGTTCGGCCAGGACCTCACCCTGCGGGACGTCTTCCGCCATCCGACGGCCGCGTCCCTCGCCCGCCGCATGGCCGGCTCCGACGACCGGCCCGGCACCGGTGGGGCCGTGCCCGCGGGTACGCCGCCCCGCCGGCCCGCCGCACCCGCACTGCACCGTCGCACCAAGGCGGGCGCCCGCCGCCCCGCCCGCTGACGGTCCGCCACCGGCAGCTCCGGGCAGACGCCTTCTGCCGCCCGGAGCTGCCGGGGCGTCCGGAGCTGCCGGGGCCGACTGCCCCGGGAGGACGGACGGGGCCCCTAGCGTGAAGGGCACGGAGGCGAGAGGAACCGTTCGCCCCGGTCTCTCGGCCCTTTACCAGAGGAATGCAGCATGCCCCCCAGCAGAACGGAAGACCTGCTCGACGGCGGACCCTCTCCCGCCCCCGCACCGCTCGTGCTCGACCTGATCGCCCACCAGACCCGCACCCGCCCCGACGCCCCCGCCCTGGTCCACGCAGCCGCCCGGCTGACCTACGCCGAGCTCGCCGCGGCAGTACGGGAACGGGCCCGGGAGCTCACCGCGCAGGGCGCGGGCCCCGGCCGGCTGGTCGCCCTCCACCGCCCCCGGGGCATCGAGGCGATCGTCGGCCTCCTCGCCGTCCTCAGCACGGGCGCCGCCTATCTGCCCCTCGACGTCCAGGCCCCCGACGCCCGCAACGAGGCCATCCTCAAGGACGCCTGCGGGGACCGGGCGCCCGCCCCCGCCGACGTCGCCCACCACGGCGAACTCGTCCTCGACGGCCCCGGTGCCGGAGAAGGCGCGGCCTACGTCATCTACACCTCCGGATCCACCGGCACCCCCAACGGCGTCGTCGTCGCCCACGACTCCCTCGCCCACTTCATCGCCGGCGCCACCCCCGCCTACGGCATCGGCCCCGAGGACGCGGTCCTCCAGTTCAGCCCGCTGCACTTCGACGCCAGCATCCAGGAGGTCTTCGCCACCCTCGGCGCCGGCGGCACCCTCGTCCTGCGCACCGACGACATGCTCGACGTGGCCGAACTCCTCTCCGGTTGCGTCCGGCACGGCATCACCCACCTCGACCTGCCCGCCGCCTACTGGCACGAGCTGGTCTACGTCCTCACCGCCGAATCGGTCCGCCTCCCCGACGCCCTGCGCACCGTCATGATCTACGGCGAGGCCGCCCTGCCCGAGCGCGTCGCCCAGTGGCGCGCCCTCGTCGGCGACCGGATCCGCCTGCTGAACTGCTACGGGCCCACCGAAACCACCGTGGTGGCCACCGTGGCCGACCTCAGCCGCCATGACTCCGGGCCCGTCCCCATCGGCCGCCCCCTCCCGGGAGTGCGCGCCGCCGTCGTCGACGGAGAGCTGTGGCTCCTCGGCGGCGGCCTGACCCGCGGATACCTCCACCGCCCCGAACTGAACGCCCGACGCTTCACCGTCCTGGACGGCGAACGCGCCTACCGCACCGGCGACCTCGTCACCATCGGCGAGGACCGGCAGATCCTCTACCACGGTCGGCTCGACGACGAGGTCAAGATCGGCGGCCAGCGCATCGACCCCGCGGCCGTCGACTCCGTCCTGGCCGCCCACCCCAGGGTCCGGGAGGCCGCCGTCGTCGCCCAGCAGGACGGCGACGGGGTCAAGCGCCTCGTCGCCTTCGTGGTGACCGACGGCGGCACCGGCGTGGAAGAACTCCGCGACTGGGTGCGCGGGCGCATGCCGGCCGCCGCGGTGCCCACCGTCTCCCTCGTCGTCGCCCTGCCCCGCACCAGCTCCGGCAAGATCAACCGCAAGGTGCTGCGGACGACCGACCCGCGCCTGCCCGTGGTCGACGAGGAACCCCTGCCCGTCGAGGACCGGGTCCCGCTCTCGCACGCCCAGCGCAGACTGTGGCTGGTCGGCCAACTCGACGGCCCCTCCTCCGCCTACAACATGCCGATCGTCCTCGACCTCGACGCCGTCCCCGACCGCGCCGCGCTCGCCGCCGCGGTGACCGATCTCGTCGAACGCCACGAGGTGCTGCGCACCGTGTTCCCGGCGCCCCAGGACGAGCCCTACCAGCACGTCCTCGCCCCCACCGCCGTCCGGCTGCGCACCGTCGAGTGCTCCGCCGGTGAACTCGCCTCCCGGGTAGCCGACTTCACCGAGGAAACCTTCGACCTCTCCCGCGAACTGCCGCTGCGCGTCGCCCTGTTCCTCCCGGACGACGGACCCGGCGCCACGCTGGCCGTCCTGCTCCACCACGTCGCCGGCGACGGCTGGTCCCTCAACCCCCTGATGACCGACCTCGCCCGCGCCTACGCGGCCCGTGCCGAGGGGCGCGCGCCCGATGGGGAGCCGCTGCCCGTCCAGTACGCCGACTACACCCTCTGGCAGAACGAACTCCTCGGTGATCCCCAGGACCCCGATTCCCCCGCCTTCCTCGGCCTGGCCCACTGGAGCACGGCCCTGGACGGTCTGCCCGCCGCGACCGACCTGCCGCTCGACCGGCCGCGTCCCGCCCTCCGCGACCACGACGGGGGCCTGGTCGCCACCGTCCTCGAACCGGGCGTCCACACCGACCTCGCCCGAATCGCCGAAGAACACGACGCCAGCCTCCTCATGGTGCTGCAAGCCGCGCTGGCGCTGGCGCTGCGGGCGAGCGGCGCCGGAGAGCGAACCGCACTCGGCACCCCCGTCGCAGGACGCGACGACGAAGCCCTCGACGAGCTCGTCGGCTTCTTCGTCAACACCCTGGTGCTGCCCACGGACACCTCCGGAGACCCCGCCTTCACCGACCTGCTGCACCGGGTCCGCGACGCCGACCTCATGGCGTTCGCCCACCAACAACTCCCCTTCGACCTCCTCGTCGAGCACCTCAACCCGCCCCGCACGCCCGGCGTCCACCCGCTCTTCCAGGTGATGCTCACCCTGCGCACCACGGGCCCCGACCCCGGAGCCTTCCGCTTCGGTGACCTCGTCGGTCGCTTCGTCGGTGACGCGTCCGCCACCACCAAGTTCGACCTCACCGCCGCCTTCGAAGACCTCCGCGATGCCGACGGCGCCCCCGCCGGGCTCCGGCTCGGGCTGGAGTACGCCCGGGACGTGTTCGACGAGGACACCGCCCGCACCCTGCTCACCGCCCTGGAACGCGCCCTGCGTGCCGCCGCCGCCCGGCCCGGGCAGTCCGTCCCGGACGGTGCACTGGTCGACCCCGCCGTTCGGCAGGCCCTCGACGAGCGCCGCGCCGCCGCTGCCCGCTCGACCACCGTCGAGCCGGCCGATCGCTCCGACGCCGAGCCGCCCGCCGAACAGGTCGACGTCCTCAGGGAGTTGTTCGCCGAGGCGCTCGGCCTGGATCAGGTCGGCCCGCACGAAGGCTTCTTCAGCATCGGCGGCCACTCCATGAGCGGGGTGCGGCTCGCCAACCGGATCCGTGCCCGCCTGGGCGTCGACGTACAGGTCCGCGACCTGCTCATCGCCCCCACCCCCGACGGGCTCGCCCGTCGCATCGCCGCCCGGACCACCGGCCCGGACGCCACCGGTGCCGCGGAACCGGTCCGCTCCCGGCCCGTCCCGCGCCCGGACCGTCCCGCCCGCGTCCCCCTGTCGTACGCGCAGCGCAGGCTGTGGTTCGTCGACACCCTCGAAGGTCCCAGCGCCTCCTACAACATTCCGCTGGTCCTGCGACCCGCCGAACCCCTCGACGCCCGGGTGCTGGCCGAGGCCCTCACCGACCTCTCCGACCGGCACGAAGTGCTGCGCACCCGCTACCGCGCCGTCGACGGAGAGCCCCACCAGGAGGTCCTCACCGCAGTCAGGCCCCCGCTCGACGTGGACTCCGTGCCCGCCGACCGGATCGCGGCCGGCGTCGCAACGGCCGCCTCGCACGTCTTCGACCTGGCGGAGGAGACGCCCCTGCGCGCCACGCTCCTCACCACCGACGACGAAGGCACGCAGGTCCTCGTCCTCCTCGTCCACCACATCGCCGCCGACGGCTGGTCCACCGGCCCCCTGCTCGCCGACCTCGGGACCGCCTACCGGGCCAGGAGCGGGGGACGCGCCCCCGACTGGGAGCCGCTGCCCGTCCAGTACGCCGACTACACCCTCTGGCAGCAGGACCTGATCGACGGTCCGGCAGCGGGGGCACACCTCGAGTTCTGGGAGGAGACCCTGGCGGGCGCCCCCGCCGTGCTCGAACTGCCCTCCGCCCGTCCCCGCCCCGCCGAAGCCACCCACCGCGGAGGCCGCGTCCCCGTCGTCCTCGACGCCGCCACCCACCAGGCCCTGGAAACCCTGGCCCGACGCAGCGGCGCCACCCTGTTCATGGTCCTCCAGGCGGCCCTGGCCGCCGTCCTCACCCGGCACGGGGCGGGCACGGACCTGCCGCTCGCCACCATGACGGCCGGACGTGACGACGAGCGGCTCGGCGGGCTCGTCGGCTTCTTCGTCAACACCCTGGTGCTGCGCACCGACACCTCGGGCGACCCCACCTTCGTCGAACTCCTCGAACGGGTCCGACGGACCGACCTCGCGGCCTACGGTCACCAGGAGCTGCCCTTCGAACGGGTCGTCGAGCAGCTCAACCCGATCCGCACCACCGCCCACCACCCGTTGACCCAGATCGTCGTCCAACTCCACCACGACTACACCGGTGACGTGCCCGGTGCCGCGGCGGCGAAGGCCCTCTTCCACACCGGGCACGACGCGGGGGAGCCGCTCCTCGACACCGTCTCCACCAAGTTCGACCTGACCTTCGGGATGGAGGAGCGCAGGGGCGACGACGGACGTCCCACCGGCCTCGTCGGCGGCCTGGAATACGCCACGGACCTGTTCGACCCGCCCACGGCCGCGCTGCTCGCCGCCCATCTGGAACAGACCCTGCGGGTCGTCGCCGTCGACCCCGGGACCCGGATCGGGGACGTCGACCTGCTCACCGCCGCCGACCGCTTCCGCTTGATCACCGAGTACAACGACACCGCCACCGTGGTGCCCGCGGAGCCCGACACGATCCACGAGCTCATCGCCCGCCGTGCCGCCCGCACCCCCGGTGCGCCCGCGCTGATCACCGACGGGGAGACCGTCGGCTACCGCGCACTCGACTCGCGGGCCGACGCGCTCGCCGCCCGGCTCCGCTCCACCGGGGTCCACCGCGGCGACACCGTGGGCGTCCTCCTCGAACGGGGCGTCCCGCTGGTGGTGACCGCCCTGGCGGTCCTCAAGTGCGGAGCCGCCTACCTCCCCCTGGACCCGAGCCTCCCCGAGGCCAGGATCCGGCTGATGCTGGAAGACGCCGGAGTGCGGGTGGTGGCGACCGACGCGGGCCACGCCGCGGTCGCCGGGACCGGGGAGGGGCCGGCCCTCCTGCTCGTGGACGGGCGGGAAGGGGCGGCGCCGCACACCCCGGACGTCGGCGGCACCGGCGCCGAGGGCGTTCCCGACACCGCCGGCCCCCGCGCCGAGGACGCCCCCGCGACCGGGGACGACCTGATGTACGTGATGTTCACGTCCGGTTCGACCGGCCGGCCGAAGGGCGTCGGCGTCACCCACCGCAACGTGCTGGAACTCGCCGCCGACCGCGACGTCCGCGCGGGTGCACCGTGCCGGATGCTGGTCCACTCGGCGACCGGTTTCGACGCGTCCGTCTTCGAGATCTGGGTGCCGCTGCTCAACGGCGGAAGCCTCGTCGTCACCCCCGGCGACGGCACGGACCTCGCGGAGACCGCCCGCGCCGTCCGCGAACACGGCGTCACTTCGGCCTACTTCACCATGGGGCTCTTCCACGTCATGGCGGACGAGGGCCTGGACACCCTCCGACTGCTGAGCGAGGTGTGGACCGGCGGTGACGTCGCCGATCCGACCGCCGTCCAGCGGGTCCTCGCGCACTGCCCGGACACCGTCCTCGTCCACTCGTACGGTCCCACCGAGACCACCTTCGCCTCCCACAACCAGTGGTTCGACACCGGGGAACGCGTCCTGCGGGGTGCCGGAGTCCACCTCGGCCGGCCCATGGACAACACCCGCAGCCACGTCCTCGACGCGGGACTGCGCCCGGTTCCGCCGGGCGTGCCCGGCGAGCTGTACATCGCCGGTTCGCACGTGGCCCGGGGCTACGTGGGCCGCCCGGGGCTGACCGCCGAGCGGTTCGTGCCCGATCCGTTCGAGCGCGACGGCAGCCGCATGTACCGCACGGGCGACCGGGCGCTCTGGACGCCCGCGGGCGAGCTCCGCTTCCTCGGGCGGGCGGACGGCCAGATCAAACTGCGCGGCGTACGGATCGAGCCGGGCGAGGTGGAGCGGGCCCTCGCCGCCCATCCCGCGGTCGGCCAGGCGCTCGTCGTCGTCCGCGAGGACCGGCCAGGAGAGAAGCACCTCGTCGGCTACGCCGTTCCCCGCGCGGGAACCTCGGTCACCGAGGCCGAGCTGCTCGCCGGGGCGCGCGCGACGCTCCCCGAGCACCTCGTGCCGTCCGCCGTCGTGGTCCTCGACGCCCTGCCGCTGACCGTCAACGGCAAACCCGATCGAGCGGCGCTGCCCGCGCCGCACCGGCCCGCGGCCCAGAGCGGACGACGGCCCAGGAACGCCCGGGAAGAGGTGCTGTGCGGTCTGTTCGCGGAGATCCTCGGCGTGCCCGGCGTCGGCATCGACGACAACTTCTTCTCCCTGGGGGGCCATTCGCTGCTGGGAGTCCGTCTGGTCAACCGCGTCCGCAGCGTCCTCGGCATCGAGCGCACCGTCCGTGACCTCTTCCGGCTCCCCACCCCCGCCGGACTGCTCGGCTCCTCCGACGACGGCACCGCCGCCGCCCTGGGCGTCCTGCTCCCGTTGAGCACCCGGGGCACCCGCCGCCCGCTGTTCTGCGTCCATCCCGGCACCGGTGTCGGCTGGGCCTACGCCGGTCTCGCCCGGCACCTCGGTGACGACCAGCCGTTGTACGCCCTGCAGGCCCGCGCGCTGAGCGAGCTCGACCACCGGCCGAGCAGCGTCGAGGAAATGGCCGACGACTACCTGGAGCGGATCCGGCAGGTCCAACCCTGGGGGCCCTACCGCTTGCTCGGCTGGTCCTACGGCGGTCTCGTCGCCCACACGATGGCGGTACGGCTCCGCGAGGCGGGCGAGCGGGTCGAACTGCTCGCGCTCCTGGACGTCCACCAGACCGGGCCCGGAAGCACCTCCGTGCTGCCACCCGAGGAGCAGGCCGCGAAGCCCGGCCCCGCGGACGCCGGGGAGCTCGCGGCGGCGATGGAGGAGATCCGTCGTGAGGATCCCGTCCTCGCCGGATTCTCCGATGCGGAACTCCGGGCGGTGCTCCGTGCCTCCGAAACCCACGCCGAGCTCATGGCGCGCCACGTGCCGGGCGTCGCCGACGCCGACGCGGTGTTCTTCACCGCCCGCAGACCGGGGGAGCAGGAAGGGGCCCTGGCCGCCACCTGGATTCCCTTCACCGAGGGTGTCATCGACAACCACACCGTGGAATGCGGCCACCTTCAGATGGCCGAACCCGAGCCTCTCGAAAAGATCGGCAGAATAGTTGCGGAGAAACTCTCCGCACTCCAGAAGGAAGAAATGAGGAGCCAGTCATGAGTGATTCCGTCAACCCGTTCGACAATGCCGAAGGTTCGTTCCACGTCGTCGTGAACGACGAGGGCCAGCACTCCCTGTGGCCGGCCTTCGCCGCTGTTCCCGCAGGCTGGCACAGTGTCTGGGGCGTGGGGAGCCGCAAGGACGCCCTGGAGTACATCACCACCCACTGGACCGACATCCGCCCGCGCAGCCTCGTCGCCCAGTACGCCTGAACCGCCTCAACGAAATCGCCGTGCCCCGCAATCGACGCGGGGCACGGCGATTTTCACGTTTCCCTCGGTGAAGTCCCCGGAGGAAGGGGTGAAACAAAAGTGCCGGTCCCTACTGCCGGTCTTACTTCCCCTTCCGGAACCCTCGTAAATCTATTCTCGACGCATGAAGATACTTCTGAGCGGAACCGCATCGGATTCCCATACCTGGAATCTCGTGTACCTCCGTCTCTTCCTTGAGGAACAGGGCTGCGAGGTCGTCGGGATCGGTCCCTGCGTCGACACCGAGCTGTTGACCACCGCCTGTCTGCGGCACGTTCCCGACGTGCTCGTCCTCAGCAGCGTGAACGGACACGGCTACCGCGACGGCCTCGCCGCCGTCCGCCGACTGCGTGCGGAACCCGCACTGGCCGGGCTGCCCGTCGTCCTCGGGGGAAAGCTCGGCGTCGCCGGGTACCGCCAGGAGGCGGACGTGGCACGGCTGGTCGAGGCCGGCTGTGACGCCGTGCTGGGCGAAGACCTGAACGCCCTGTGCGACTTCCTCGCCGCACGCGCCCGCAGGGAGGTGCCGGCTTGACCGCCCCCGCCCCGTCCTTCGGCGGGTTCGTCGCGGCGGCCGCGGACGCCGGCAGGCTCGTCGTCCAGCCCCGCATGGGCTTCGGCGACCCCGGCCTGATGCGCTCCGGCCTCGCCCGGACCAGAGCCGCCACCGCCCACACCGCGGGCACCCTCACGGTCGACAGCTACACCCGCATCGGCGATCTCGCCGCCGCCCGCGCGGCCGTCGCAGAGGGGAGCCGCCTCAACGGGTACCCGATCACGGCACACACCCCGGCGACCACCCGGGCCGTCCTCGACGGCCTGCTCGACGAGGACTTCCCCGTCCAGGTCCGGCACGGCTCCGCCCGCCCCCGGGCGATCGTCCGTGCGCTCACCGCGGCCGGACTGGACGCCACCGAAGGCGGCCCCGTCTCCTACTGCCTGCCCTACGGTCGCACCCCCCTGCGGGAGTCCGTCGACGCCTGGGCCCGCTCCTGCGAACTGCTCGCCGCCGGCGCACGGCCCGGCACCGTCCCGCACCTGGAGAGCTTCGGCGGCTGCCTCCTCGGCCAACTCTGCCCGCCCGGACTGTTGGTGGCCACGAGCGTCCTCGAGTGCCTGTTCTTCGTCCAGTTCGGCGTGCGGAGCGTCTCGCTCAGCTACGCCCAGCAGACGGACCCCCGCCAGGACGAGGAGGCCCTGCACGCCCTGCGTCGACTCGCCGCCGAGTTCCTGCCCGATGACGTCGACCACCACGTCGTCCTCTACACCTACATGGGCGTCTACCCGCGCACCGAGCAGGGTGCCACCCGCCTCCTGGAGGCCTCCGCCCGCCTCGCCGTGCGCTCCGGCGCCGGCCGGCTCATCGTGAAGACCACCGCGGAGGCCCACCGCATCCCCACCGTGGAGGAGAACGTCCGCGCCTTGGAGACCGCTGCGGCGACCGCCGCGCTCACCGGGGCTCCGATGAGCGCGGCGACCGGCGGCGACGGCGAGGTGTACCAGGAGGCCCGCACCCTCGTCGAGACCGTCCTCGACCTCGACGCCGACCTGTCCAAGGCCCTGCCGGCCGCCTTCGCGCGGGGACTTCTCGACGTGCCCTTCTGCCTCCACCCCGACAACGCCGGGCGCTCGCTGGGCTTCGTCGACCCGGCGGGGCGACTCCGCTGGGCCCGTACGGGTGCCATGCCGATCCGCCCGGACCGTGCGGCCGAAGCAGCGCCCCTCACCTCGGCCGGTCTGCTCGCCGCCCTCCACCACGTCGCCGACCACTACGACGACCCCCGGCACCGCGACGGCGGCGACGGCCACGACCGGCCACCGGCCACCCCGCTCGCCGTCTGAACCGCGGGCGTCCGCCGTCCGCCCCGCCCGCGGTCGGCGACCTCCGCCCGAACCATCCGCGACCACCCCGAACAGGAGACCGTCATGGACCAGACCCTCCCCACCGACGCACCGGCGTCCCCGCCCCCGCTCGGCGAGCACCTCCGGTCGCCGCAGCTGCGCGCCGCCATGCTCGTCCAGCAGGAGGCCCTGCACGCGGCCCGCGGCTACCTGCGCAGCCAGGGCTTCACCGAACTGCTGCCCCCGCTCGTCGGTCCCGTCACCGATCCCGGCGGGCGCGGCGCCAAGGCCCTCGACGTCGACTACTACGGGCACCCGTACAAACTGATGACCAGCGCCATCCTCTACAAGCAGGCGTCGCTGAGGGGCTTTCCCCGCCTCTTCTACATCGCCCCCAACGTGCGCGTCGAACCCGAGGAGACCGCCGGCACCGGGCGCCACCTCGTCGAGTTCCACCAGATCGACGTCGAGATCGCCGATGCGGGGCGCGAAGAGGCCCAGGAGATCGCCGCCGGGCTGCTCACCCACGTCGCCGAGCACGTCTGGACGACCATCCCCGACGTCCTCACCGGACTGGGCCGGTTCGAGAACGACTTCGCCGACCTCCGATCCGGCAAGTACGACGTCTGCACCCACGACGAGGCCGTCGCCCGGCTGCTCGCCGCCGGCCACCCGCAGAACCCCGACGGCGAGATCGACTGGGCCGGCGAGCGGCTCCTCTCCCTGGAGGGCGACCGCCCCTTCTTCATCAACGACTACCCCAAGGGGTCCCGCGGCTTCTACGACCGGGAGGACCCCGACCGCCCCGGCGTGCTGCGCAACTTCGACCTGATCGCCCCGCACGGCTACGGCGAGCTCGTCTCCGGCAGCGAGCGCGAGGCCGACTACGCCACCATCGTCACCCGCATGCGGGAGAGCGGCGAGAACCCCGCCAAGTACGCCTGGTACCTCAAGGAAGCCCGCGAGGGGATACCGGCCAGTGCCGGATTCGGCATGGGTCTGCAGCGCCTGGTCCGCTTCCTCACCGGCCTCGATGCGCTGTGGCAGGTCAGCGCCTACCCCAAGCTCCCCGGGGTGGTGGCCCCGTGACCGCCCTCAGCGCCCCGGACTTCCCCGAGCAGGCGGTCCGCGCCCGCGCCCGCAACGGTACCGCCGAGGTCTTCCCCGACCCCGCCGGATACGGTGCGCGGCTGTACGGCCCCGGCGCCGTGCCCCCTAGCGACGCCCTCGACCGGGCGCGCCTCGTCCCGCCCGTCTTCATGCCCCAACGCCTCGAAAAGCTCATCGACCTCGCCCGCGAACCGGAGTTCACCGACGTCGACCTCGGCTCCCGCGTCGGCGGCTTCACCGCACGGCTCCCGCTCTACCTGTCCGCCTTCGGCTCGACCCGGGCCGGCAGCGGAGACCTCGCCGTCCACGCGAGCCGGCAGGCAGCCCGCCTCGGCATCCCCATGGTCATCGGCGAGAACATGATCCCCGTGCACGGCTACCGCCGCGCCGGCGACGCCACCCGGTCCGCGCTCCTCACCCGTGTCGAGGCGTACCTGGACGCCGCGCCCGAAGGAGTCGGCGGCATCGTCGTCCAACAGTCCACCGAGGACGCCGACTCCGAAGTCTGGAACCTCCTCTACAGCGACCCCGCATTCCGTCCCCTCCTGGAGACGGGCCGGCTCGCCTTCGAGCTGAAGACCGGTCAGGGGGCCAAACCCGGCCTCGGCGGCATGACGGTCGTCGACGGGGCGGAGGCGGAACAGCTCGCCCGCCGCTTCACCGTCCGCAAGGTCTTCGACCGCGACGGCGAGCGCCAGCTGCGCTGCGCCACCCCCGGCACCTTCACCGAGGAGATCCTCCGCCAGCAGCTGCGGTTCATGCGGAACAACTTCCCCAAGGCCCGTACCTGGGTGAAGTTCCACCCCGGCCGTGACGTGGCCCGTGCCGCTCGCGCAGCCTGGTCCGCCGGAGCGGACGCCGTCACCGTCGACGGGGCCGAGGGCGGTACCGGCTGGGCTCCCGGAGTCTTCCTCGACCACGTCGGACTGCCCCTCGCGGAATGCCTGCGCCGCATCGGCCGCCCCGCCGGCTGCCTCCTGGCCGGCGGCGGAATGTGGGAGGGCGGTCGCGCCGTGCGCGCCCTCGCCCTGGGAGCCGGGGCCGTGGGCCTCGGACGAGCGGCCCTGCTGGCCGTCGACGAGGACCCCGACCGCGGACTGGAACGCCTCGTCGAGAGCATCGCCCTCGAACTGCGCCTCCTCATCAGCGCATTGGGCAAGTACACCGTCACCGCACTGGAGCCCGAAGACCTGTGGTGGCCCGACGGCCACCCGGCGCACGTCGAGCACCAGGCCGCCCTTCCGTTCCCTGCCGGCCCGGAGCCCGCGAGGGCGACGTCATGACCGTCCGTCGCAGGCGCGGCGGGGACTGCACGGTCCGGGCCCGCTTCTCCGTCCGCGAAGCCCCCGGCATCACCGTGCACCTCTCCCACGGTGCCGGGGGCGACGATGCCGGCCCCACTGCCGTGGACGCCAACCGCTCCGTCGGCGATGCCGTCCACGGGGCGCTCCTGGCCGATGCGGCCCGACGGACGGCGCAGCGCGTCCTCGCCGAGGCGGGCCGCGGCTACCTCGGAGGACGCGTCGAGCTGTGCACCCCCCGCCCGAGCGCCCGGAGCACCTGCCGACCCCCCGCCCGCGGCCCCCGCGGGCACCGTGCGGTGCGCCGCGCCGCCGACCGCGCCGTGGCCCTCGCGGTCGCCGCGACGCTCCGCGGCGACCCGGTCGACTCCCGGGTCCGGGTCCGCCCGCCCCTCTGACGACGGGGTCTCCACCACGCCCCGACCGCCCTCCTCCGACCACAGGAAGCCGACACCATGGCAACGCCCCCGACCACCACCAGCGCACCGGCGGAGCAGAAGACCACCGTCGACTGGCGCCGCGTCAGCAGTCTCGTCATCGGCCAGGCCGCCGTCCAAGCCGGCAGCTTCGCCCTCCTCATCGCCATGAGCTGGACGGCGGTCCAGCTCGGTGGCCGGGAAGCCGTCACCTACGTCACCCTCGCCGCCACCCTGCCGCGCGCCCTGCTCCTCCTCTTCGGCGGCGCGCTCGCCGATGTGCTCGGCCCCCGTGCGGTCCTGCTCCGCGCGACCGGCACCCGCATCCTCGTCCTCGCAGCCGGAACCGCGGTCACCGTCACCACCGAGACCCTCTGGCCGCTGATCGTGGTCGCCCTCGTCGACGGCCTGCTCCTCGGCATCTCCGGACCGGCCTCCGGGGTGCTGCTGCCCCGCCTCGCCCCGCGGGAACAGTTGGGCCGCGCCAATTCGCTCTTCTCCATGGTGCTCCGCCTCGCCCCCATTGCGGGATCACCGCTCGGAGCCTGGCTCGTCACCGTCGGAGGCCTCCCCGTCGCCATGGCGGCCGGTGCGGTCGGCTGCGCCGTCTGGCTCGGCTGTGCCGCCCACGTCACCCGGGGCATGGCGCGGCCCGAGCCCGCTCCCCAGGGCCCCTCCCTGCTGCGCCGGTCCGGCGACGGCTTCCGGCTGCTCGCTGCGCACCCACGACTGCGATGGATGTTCGTCGCCTGCTTCTGCATGGACCTGGCGTTCCTGTGGCCGGCCGAAGTCGCGCTGCCCCTCCGGGCGTCCGAAGAGGGGTGGGGCGTCGGCGCCGTCGCCATGGTGTTGTCCGTCTTCGGCGCCGGTGCACTCGCGTCCGCCGCTCTGGGGGCCGCCCTCGCCCACCGGATTCCGGCACGCACCAAGCTCGTGGTGACCGGTGTCGGCCTCGCGGTCGGCATGGCAGCCATGGCGCTCGTGCCCTCGTCCCTGGTGTTGGCCGCCACCGCCGGCGCCGTCGGCCTGCTGTCCGGCCTCAACGGGCCGGCGCTGGTGACCGGCTACCAGCAGGCCGTTCCCGAAGGGAGCATGGGTGCCGCGATGTCGACCTTCGCCCTCTCCGGGATCGGTGCGGCGCCGCTGTCCCTGGCCCTGTTCAGCCCCGTCTCCCTGTTCCTCGGGGTGACCGGGACCTGGCTGCTGTGCGCAGCCCTCGCCCTCTGTTCCCCGGTCGCCGCGGCCCTCGCCCTGCGGGGCGGGACGGCGACCGTCCCACCGCGGGCCGAGAGCGCTCCCCGCATCGCACCGGAGCCCACCGCCACTTCCGTGTGAGGCAGACATGATCCCGCTGCTCCTTCCGCCAGCGCAGGAATCCCCCTCGGCCGGCCCTGCGAGGACCGGCCGCCCGGGGGGTGACCTCCTCGTCCCCGCCGCCCTTCCCCTCCTGTCCACCCCCCTGTCACCGCTGCCCGAACTCCGTCCGGTCCGCCCCCAACTCTGGCTGGTCGCCACCGACCTGCACCAGGACACGGTCGCCCGTTACGCGCCCCTCGTCCTGGACACGAGGGAGCTGGCGCGGGCCGACGAGTTCCGACGTCCCGCCGACCGCGCCACGTACCTGTGCGCACACGTGGGGCTGCGGCGTCTGCTCGGAGCCCATCTGGACGTCGCGCCCCGTGCCGTTTCGGTGGCCCGGGCGCCCTGTCCCTGCTGCGGCGAACCGCACGGACGGCCGGTGCTCCCGGGGCGGCGACTGCACTTCTCGCTCTCGCACTGCGAGGGGCTGAGCCTGATCGCCCTCGCCTCCACCCCCGTCGGAGTCGACATCGAACGGGTGCCGGCGCCCCATACGGTGGCGGAGGCGTCGGAGGTGCTCCACCCGGCGGAGGCGGCGGAGCTCGCCACCCTCGCCCCGGCCCTGCGCCCTGCTGCCTTCGCCAGGGTCTGGACCAGGAAGGAGGCCTACCTGAAGGGGCTCGGCATCGGTCTGGGGGCCGACCCGTCCGCCGACTACGTCGGTTCCGGTCCGGTGCCGTCCGCGCCGACCGGATGGCTCCTGATCGACGTCGCCGTGCCGGAGGGGCACCGTGCCGCGGTGGCGCTGCAAGGGTGAAGCGCCCCGGCAGCGGCAACCCCGCACTTCGACCCCGCACGTCGACCCCGGTCCTCAGGAACTGCGGTGCGACACCGCGGTCCGGTCCCGTTCGGTTCCGGGACCGGCCGGGAAGCACCGCCGCCGGGCCGCGCCGCCCTCCCTCGGACCCGAACGACAGAGCCATGCGCAAGGGGCATGGCTCGCCTGCGAGATCATCGCTTGTCGCATGGATGGCCCGGCGCCACGATGGAGGACATGACCACACCGCACACGATCGCCGTGCTCGGCCTGGGGCGCATGGGCTCGGCCATCGCCACGCGACTGGACGCCCTGGGGCGGGACGTCACCGGCTGGACGCGCTCGGGACGAACCGCAGGCGCCGTTCGGACCGCCGTCACCCCCGCCGACGCCGTGGCGAAGGCCGATGTCGTCCTGCTGTCCCTGTTCGACGGGCCGGCCTGTCGTCGGGTGCTCGACGAGGTCCGTGAGGCCTTGCCCACGGGCACGGTCGTCATCAACACGAGCACCGTCGCCCCTGCCGAAGCATCCGCACTGTCGCGGGAGTTCGGCCCTTCCTACGTCCACGCCCCGGTGCTGGGCTCCGTGCCGGCCGTGGCCGCCGGAGCCCTGCAGATCCTCGCCGCTGCGGACGGAGGCGTACGGGACCGCGTCCGACCGGTACTGGAAGTGCTGGGCACCATGCGGCACGTCGAAGACGCCTCCACTGCCGCGGCGCTGAAGCTGGTCGCCAACAGCAGCCTTGCCGGAGCGGTCCTCGCGCTCCGCGACTCCCTCCGGCAGGCCGATGCCCTCGGACTGCCGCGCGCCGAGGCGCTGGACGTCCTCGCACTCGGCCCTCTCGGTGGGCTGGTGGCCCGCAAGCGTCCGTTCCTCACGGGGCACCCTTCCGGCCCGGCCGAATTCACGGTCGGGGCGCTCGCCAAGGACATGGCACTACTTGCCGGGGCCTCGGACACCCCCTTGGGCGCTCCGGCCGGTCTCGCGGGTTCCCCCGCCGGCCCCGAGGCCGACATCGCCCTCGCCGCGACGGTCCCCCCGGTGGAAGACGCCGTGCTCGAACCACTGCGCGCCTATGCCCGCGGCCACGCCACGGGAGATCCCGCCCACTTCCGCGATGCCTTCCTGCCCACGGCCCACATCGAGGGCGTCCGGGAAGGCGCGTTCGTCTCCTGGCCCCTCGATGCGTACTGTGCGCTGTTCCCGGGGCACCCGGCCCCGGACGAGCGCGATCGCTCCCGGCTCGTCGACGCGGTCGACGTCCACGGCACCGTCGCGACCGCGACCATGACGCTGTTGCACGGTGCCGATGCCTTCGTGGACGTCTTCCTGCTGGTGCGGGGCGAGGACGGTTGGCGGATCGCCAACAAGGCGTACCACCGACGGGCCGCCGCAGCGCATCCGCGTCCTTGACCTCGGTCGGCCTGACGCGGTCGCGCCGTGCGGCCCTCGTCCGCCCCGCGGCCCTGCGGCGACGGGGCGGGCCCCCGGGCGACCGCCCCCCACCGGCGGCTCAGTTGCCGTAGCGACCGGTGGCGATCTCCCAGCGGTGGTAACCGGCGATCCAGGCGGTGAGGCCGTCGACGTAGCGGTGGGCGGCCTCGCGTGCGGCCGGGGAGAGACCGAGGAGGTCGCAGATCCAGGGGACTTCGGACGACAGCTCGACGAAGCGGTCGACCATCCCCTGGGCCTCGCACATGACCTGGGCCGCCGCCTCCTCCGGGGTGCCGCCGCGCTCCTCGCAGACGATCATGACCAGATTGGCGACGTCACCGCGGGCGATCTCCTGGTCGTACGAGTGGACGTCGTTGGTGAACGACGGGATGTCCGCGGCCAGTTGCCTCATGCGCCGGAAGGTCGGGTGGTGCAGCACCTCCTGCGGCAGTTCGAAGCGGTTCAGCCGCTCGACCATGTCGAAGAGGGTTTCCATCGCGGCGGTGCCCCGACGGAGCGCCAGGTAGCCCTCCCGGTCCGGGAGCCGCCCGGAGAGCCGACCGGCGGCCTCGGCCGGGTGGCAGGCGAAGTACCACTCCCAGTTGTAGGCGGCCCGGGCTCGCCATCGGGCGGACATGCCGCGCTCGCTGCGTGCCCAGAGGTCGGCGAAGGCCTGCTCGACCGGTGTCCGGATGTCGGGGGCGGGATCGTTCCCGTGCAGGAGGGACGTCAGACGGGTGCACATCTCGGCCACTTGTGCCGGAGCCCGACCGAGGGCGGAGTCGAAGCGGTCGTCGAAGAGGAAGTAGAAGCCGAGCAGGTCCGCGGCGAGACCGAGGTCGTCGGCGGCACTGTAGGGGCTGGTGAACGCGGCGAGTCGGGGTACGTCCCACCGGTCGTACGACGGCAGGTCGATGGTGACGGCCAGTCCGTCGTGGCGGAGCAGCCAGTCCTGATGGCGCCGCGTGACGGACACCCGGTGCGGATTGCTGCGAGGTGGGAACGGCAGGTCGAGCAATGCGACGTTGGGCATCTGTCCCCCAAGTTCTGCTCCCGGGTGATCGTCAGACGCCCCCCGGCGCGATCGAAGATTACTCGAATTGATCATTAACTGCCAGACGCGTCAAGCGGATCCCTTTCAAGCCAACGGAAGAGACTCCTCCGGGTCGGGTCCAGGGTGGACCTCCCGGGCCGGTTCGTCGAGTGGGGCTGCGTGGCATCGGTCTCCTGTTCCCCCCTTCGTCGTGGCGGGTGGTTCGGCGTCGTCGTGCGCCACTCGTGGCGGGGCGGGAGCGTTGGGGTTGCCGTGACGCCCGTTGCAGTGACGATTCTGCAATTCGGACCTGCAGGTTTCTTCCGTACTGCGTGGTTCCGGCGGGTCAGTGTCGAGAACGACGATGGGGATGGTGCGCGGTGCCTGAGACGTGGACTCGGAGCGAGGGACACGAGGCCCCGTTCGTGGGGTGCCACCGGGAAGGGCACGCCCTGATCGGTCGTGACGAAGAGCTCGCCGTGCTCCGGACGGCCCTCGCCGGACACCGGCTGGTCACCGTGACCGGAGCGGCCGGGACCGGGAAGAGCCGACTGGCCCTGGCGGCCGTCTCCTCCCTGCCGACCGACCCCCGTCGGAGGGTCGTTCGGGTGCGATGGCACGACGGGGTTCCCGTGGGGCGCCGGGCCCTGACGGCGAAGGTCTCCCGGGCGCTCGGCGCCACCGGGCTCTCCTGGGAACCCGGAGGGACGCGACCCCCCGCGGCCGACCGATCGGCCCCACCCGGCGGAGTGCTGCTGTTCCTGGATGACGTCGACCCCGTGCACACGGAGGGCATCGGTCTCGTCCAGACCCTGCTGATGGCCCTTCCGACCGTACGCGTCCTCGTCACGGCACGGCGATCGCTCGGACTCGGCGACGAGACGGTGCTGCGCCTGGAGCCGTTGTGGTACGAGCCCGGGGCGGGGCGGGCACGCTCCTCGCCGGCCGCGGAGCTCCTGCTCGCCCGCGCCCGTGCGCACGGATGGCGAGGAGAGCCCGATCCGACGGCCGTGACACGGGTGTGCCGACTGCTCGAAGGCGTTCCCCTGGCCCTCGAACTCGCTGCCGGCCGACTGGGCGAGTGGACGATGGAGGAACTGGCCGACCACCTCGAATCGGGCCCGTGCAGGCTGGCCGACCCGGCCCCGCTCCTGCGGCGGCACCGCACGCTGCGGACCTCCATGGGAGCCGTGCACGCCCTGTGCGAACCGGCGGCCCGCAAGGTCTGGCGGCGCCTCAGCGCCTTTTCCGGAACCTTCACGGAGGCGGCGGCCGTGCCCCTGTGCTCCGGAGCCGACCTCGCGCCGCACGAGGTGCCGCCCGCGCTGGCGGCGTTGAGCGCCACGGGGGTGCTCCAGGTGCACGGGGAAGCAGGAGGGGTGCGCCAGCACCGCTACCGCATGGCGCGGGCGGCCCGGGACTTCGGCGCCGAACGGCTGTCGGCAGCGGGCGAAGGGCCGATGACCCGAGATCTGCACGCCGCCCACGTCCGCGACACGGCGGCCGTCGCCGAGACCCTCTGGAACACGGGCCTCCAGCGCGAGGCCCTTCGGACCGTCCAGGACGAACACGAGGACCTGGTGGCCCTGGTACGGCGGTGCGCGGCCGGCGCCGGACACGTCGAGGAGGCCCTGCAGGCCGTGCTCCACCTGTGGTTCTGGTGGGTGGTCCAGGAGCGTGCCGAGGAAGGGGGCGCCCATCTGCACGTGCTGCTGGCCCGACTCCCCTCCGGCAGCCCGCTCGCAGCGCACGGCCGGTGGCTCGCGGCCTGGCTCGGCGCGGCCCGGGACCCCCGGACGGCCCAACGGCTGCTGTCCCTGGCCTGGCCGGCCGCCGTGCTCGCCGGCGACGACGCCCTGCTGGGTCGCATCGCCCATGTGCACGGCACCCTCGCCTGGCGGCGGCAGGACGCCGAAACGGCCATGAGGTACTACCAACAGGCCGCGGAGACCACGCCCTGCGGGGCTCCCGGAGGCCCACCGCCCGGCGTGAGCCTTGCTGCGCTGGCCCTCGTCCAGGCCCACCGCACCCCGGCGACGGCCGTCCGCACCGCCCGTCGCGCCCTGGCCCAGCCGACCTGTGCGAACGATGCCTGGGCCGCCGCCCTGGCCCACTACGCCCGGGCCTTCGCCGATCACCGCGCCGGACGCACCGGGCGCGCCCGCCACCAGGCCCGCCGCGCCCTGGCGGAGCTGGAGTCCCGGCTCGACGCCCCGCAGGCGCACCGGGCACTGCGCCGCCTCCTGGTCGCCCTCGAACCCGGGGCGACGGCAACCGCACCGGCGCCGCACCGCCTCCGGCACGTACCGGGGCCCCGTGACGGAGCGTCGAAACCGCCTGCCGAGGCCACCTCGGCGCAGCGATGACCCGGTGCTGAGGACCCGCACACCCCGTGGTTCGAGCGGCGGAGCGTCGGGTGCCGCATCCGGGCGTCGACGACCGGCATGGGCCGTCTGCCTCTCTGCCGGCTGCGTTGCCGCGTCCCGGGCGGTCGGCCCGTCCCCGGTGCTGTCCGGGCGCGGTTCACCGAGCCGCAGCACCACTCGCACCCGGCGCCGGACGCCCGGGCAACCGCTTGCCGCGACCCTCTTCGGTACGTGACGTCCACAAGCACCGGCTTCCCCCTATCGCTGGGAACCGGCCGTGGCGAGAATTTGTCTCTGTGGGGGAAGAAGGCCACGGCGGAGGGAGGGGGACGAGGATGAGCGCATGGGTGGTCCCGGGATACACGGAGTCCAGGGAACTCGGCTCGGGCGGCAGCGGGCGCGTGGTGCTGGCCACCCACGACGGGACCGGTGTGCCGGTCGCCGTGAAGTACCTGAGCGAGCGGCTGCGCACGGACGAGGCGTTCGTCCGCGGATTCCGCTCCGAGGCCCGTCTCCTGGGTGCCCTCGACAGCCGACACGTCGTGGGGCTGTACGAGTACGTCGAGGCACCGCAGGGGGCGGCCATCGTCATGGAGCTGGTGGACGGCGTCGCGCTGCGCGCCCTCCTCGCCCAGGAGGGATCGACCGGCCCCGAGGCCGCGCTCGTGGTCCTCAAGGGCTCGCTCCTGGGGCTCGCCGCCGCCCACCGGGCAGGCGTGGTGCACCGTGACTACAAGCCCGAGAACGTGCTGGTCGCCGCCGACGGATCGTCCAAACTGGTCGACTTCGGGATCGCGGCCGGCCGGGACAGCAGGCCCGGCGTCGCCGGAACGCCCGCTTACATGGCGCCCGAACAGTGGAACGGCGCCCCCGCCGCCCCGGCGGCCGACGTCTATGCGGCAACCGCGACCTTCTTCGAGTGCCTCACCGGTCACAAGCCCTTCGCGGGGGACAACTTCGCCGAGCTCGCGCTCCAGCACCTGGAGGCGCCGGTACCGGACGGCCAGGCGCCGGAGCCACTGCGTCCGCTGATTCGTCGGGGTCTGGCCAAGGCTCCCCACGAACGGCCCGAGAACGCGGATGCGTTCGTCAGCGAACTGGAGTCGATCGCCACGGCCGCCTACGGCCCCGATTGGGAGGAGCGGGGGCGGGGGCGCCTCGCGGCGCTGGCCGCGCTGCTGCCGTTGCTCTTCCCCTCCCAGGGCGCTCCGGCCCAGGGCATGACCGCGCTCGCCACGACCACCCTGCCCCGACCGCCGGCACCGCGCCCGCGCCGCCATCTCCTCAGGGGGCTGCCTGCCGGAGCGGCTGCGCTGGTCCTGGCACTGCTGCTCGCCCTCGCCGCACGGGCCGGAGGAGAGGAGCCGAACGGCGACGAGACCGCTCAGGCCTTCGCGACGACGAGCACGACGCCGGACCCGAGCCCACCGGATCCCGGCCCGGATCCCACGCAGCCGCCGACGGCGACGTCCACTCCGACGGTCTCGGACCCGCCCACCCCGTCGGAATCCTCCAGCTCCACCCCCACCGAGACGCCCGACACCCCTTCCACGCCCTCCACGCCCACCACGACGCCACCGGCCCCGCCGATCACGATTCCCCCCACCCTGCTTCCGCCCACCACCGTCCCGCCCACCACCGTCCCGCCCACCACGGTCCCGCCCACCAGGGTCTCGCCCACCATCGTCCCGCCCCTGACGAGGCCGCCGACCAGGCCGCCGGTCTCCGTCACCGGGGTCTCGGTCACGAGCCTGCGCCAGACCGGGTACGCGACCGCCGAGGCGACGGTCGAGATCACGACGGACGGAGTCGGGCCGGTGACCCTCCTCGTCGAATGGTTCACCAGCGACGAGAAGGGGGTGCCGGGCACGCCCGACGGTTCCGTGACCTTCCGGCGGGAAGGGGCCACCCGGTACGCGCTGACGGTCCCGCACACGGTTCGGAACGCCGGTTGTTACTGGGGAGCGCGCGCTACGACGGACCCGGCCGCCGCGAACGGCGGTTCCCTGCAGCAGATCTTCCTCCAGCGGTGTGTGATCAGATGAACGACGACGACTACAGCGCCACCGAGTTGGGCAGCCACTGGTTCCAGGGACCGGAGCCGGAGCAGGCGTCGGAGCAGGCACCCGATCGGGTCGAGGGAGAAGTCCTCCGCTTCGGCCCCGGAGTGACCGCGGCCGTCGTCCGCCGCGTCGAGAACACCCCCACCGCGGCCCAGATCTGGCACGGCACCCTGCCCGGTGCCCCGACGCCGCCCCGTCCGTCCCGGGCCCGGTGGCCCCGCAGGTACGTCCCCGCCGCCGTGATCCTGCTCCTCGTCCTGGGCTTCCTCGTCTGGCGCGAGTACGGTCCCCGGGTCGCGGTCCGGGCCGTCGACGTCACCGCGTCCGAGCAGCCGCTCGCCTGTGACGGCACTGCGAACGTGCTGGGCCTGGTACGGACCGACGGGCGTCCGGGGACCCTCACCTATCACTGGGAGCGCAGCGACGGAACCCGTTCCGAACCCCTGCGCGAGACCCTGGCGCGGGGACAGGAGGAGGCCAGGCTCCACCTCCTGTGGACCTTCCACGGGACCGGCACCCACCGGGCCGTGGCGCGACTCGTGATCACCTCTCCGACCGCCCATGCCGCGGAGGGGACGTTCACCTACCGCTGCGAGTGAGCGCGGACCGGGGCAGCTCGGCCCCGTGCGCCCCGTCGGCATTCCGCCGGGGCGCGCGGTTCGCCCGTTCCGGTAGCGAGCGCTCGGCGAGGAGGAGGACCGCCGCACCGGTGAGGACCAGCAGGGCGAGGACCGTCCACAGGTGCCACGGGCCGGTGTCGAGCAAGAAGCCCAACAGCATGGGGGCGATGGTGCGGCAGACCGACCAGGACAGTTGGTAGACCGACAGGTAGCGCCCCCGCAGGTGATCGGGGGCGGCCTGGACGGAGAGGCCCTGCGAGGGGGCGGAGTGCACGAGTTCGCCGGTGGTGTAGAGCACCGCGACCGCCAGGACGGCGAGGAGGGCTCCCGGGCCGTGGACGAGTCGGGGCAGGGCGGCGAAGGCGGCGAACGAGAGCGCGAAGGTGACCGCGCCGAGTGCGGCCGTACGGGTTCGCCGTCCGCGTGAGGCCAGCCGTGCGGTGGGGACGCCGAGTGCGGCGACCAGGGCGGTGTTGACCGCGAAGACGGCTCCGGCCAGGGCATCGGGCAGCGCGACGTCGCGGGTGAGGAACACCGGCAGGGCCATGGCCTGGGTGGTGTAGCCGAAGGCGATCAGGAAGTTGGCCGTGGTGAGCAGGAGGTACGGCCGGTCGGTGAGCACCCTCCGGTATCCGCCGGCGGGCCGCGGCTGGTCGGTGGTGCTGCGGACGCGGGGGATCCGGGCGACCAGGACGGCTGCGACGGCGAAGAGCACCGCGAGCACCTCGGCGGCCACGATGAAGCCGGCCGTCCCGCGCCACGCCAGCATGCCGGCCGCCGCCAGGCTCCCCCCGCCCATGCCGGCGTTGCGCAGGCTGCGGTCCCAGGCCAGCAGCCTGTCGCGCTCCGTCCCCCGGGCGAGGTCGCCGATGAGCGACTGCTGACTCGGTGCGGACGCCCACGTGCCCACCGCCACCACCAGGGCGATCGTCAGGAAGGCCGGGTAGGAGTCGGCGAGCGGGTAGGCGGCGAACCCGATCGCGCGCAGCGCGAGCACCCCGACGAGCACGCGCCGGCCGCCGCAACGGTCGATGAGGATGCCCGTGGCCGGCATGAAGGCGAGCGCGACGAGTCCGGCGATGGTGAGGCCGGTGCCGATCGAGGTGAGGGACAGCCCGGTGAGCCCGTGGACGAACAACATGGTCAGCGGTACGTACATGCCGTCGCCGATCGAGGTCGTGAGGCCCGCGGCGATGAGGCGGCGGCGGGCGGGAGCACCGGCACCGGGCGGGGGGACCGCAGCGGGGACGACCCGAGGGGCGGATTTATCTTCCATGGAAGGGAAATTATCATCCGTGGAAGATAGAATGAAGGCATGCCGTCCGACGCCATCGCCGCCATCGTCGACCAGTGGAAACGTGAGCGCCCGGATCTCGACGCCGCTCCGATGCTCGTCATCGGCCGGCTCTTCCGCCTCACCCAGACCCTGGACCAGCACCTGCGACCGCCGTTCGCCGCTGCGGGCCTGGGCAGCGGGGACTTCGACCTGCTCGCCGCCCTGCGGCGAGCGGGTGAGCCCCACGTCCTGTCCGCGGGCGACCTCAGTCGCGCCGTCCTCGTCACCACCGGCGCCATCACCAAGCGCGTCGACCGGCTCGAAGCCCGCGGGCTGGTCTCCAGGAGCGTTGACGAGACGGACTCGCGCGGACGCCTCGTCACGCTCACCGCCGAGGGCGTCGCCCTGACCGATCAACTCATCGCCGTGCACCTCGACAACCAGCGCCGACTGCTCGCCGGGCTGGGCGAGGACGAACGGGCCGAACTCGCCGGCCTGTTGGAACGACTCGCCCTCACGCTCCCGGAGCACGGGGACTGAGGCCCCCGACGGGTGGACGGCTCGACCCCGATCGGTCGGTCCGGGCCGCGGGCGGGGCGGCGAGACGGCGCACGAGGTCCGCCTCCGAGCGCTCGGCGGCGGGGTCGTGCCAGAAGCCGACGGGGACGCCACGGATGCGCCGCCCCTGCGGGTCGAGGATCTGGCCGGCGAGTTTGAGCGGCCAGAGGGTCACGGCCCGGTCCGTGACGGTCAGTTCGGGGAACCGGGAGTACAGGCGGGTCTCGAAGGAGGGGATGTCCTCCGCGGAGCGCAACCAGACCGTCAGCAGCAGGTTGTGGGGGCCGGAGATGGATGCGCAGAGGCGGGTTTCGCGTTGTGCGGCGAGGTGCGCGGTGATCCGGGTCGTGGCACCGGGCGGTGCGATGCCCCACAGGGTGACCGAGACCGGCCAGCCGGAGAGGTACCGGGCCACCTCGCAGCGGTAGACGAGGGCATCCGTGCGGTGGAAACGGTCCAGGCGTCGCCTCACGGTGCTGGCGCTCGCACCGCTGCCCTGTGCCAGCGCGGCGACCGACTGCCGGCAGTCCTGCGCGAGCAGGCCGAACAGCCGGTGGTCGAGTTCGTCCACGTGGGCCAGGCCCCGCCCGACCCCGGCACCGAGGTGCGTCGGGGACGGCGCCAGGTTCTCCCTGCCGCCGGGCGCCAGCCTGTCCAGGCGCCAGCGGCTGCCCACGGAGTGCAGGGTGGAGGCGATCTGGGACCGGGTCGCGGCGACCCCCGGGAGGGCCTCCAGGCGCATCCCCACGTAGCGGGCGAGTGCCGCCTGGTCGGGGAACGCCGCCGTCAGGATCAGGTCCCGGGACCCGGTCACGTGATCGATGGTGATCAGGTGCGGGTCGTCGACGATGGCCGCGGCCACCCGGTGCAGGCTCCCGGAGGCACAGTCGACCTCGATCACGGCGACGGTCGGCGGAACGGGGCCGAAGCCGGTGGGGTGACAGCTCATCCAGGCGTGACCCGCCTCGGTGAGCCGTCTCCAGCGACGCGCCACCGTCGACGCGTCCACGCCGACGGCCGCACCGATCCGCTCCCACCGCGCCCTCGGCGAGGTCTGCAGGGCGGTGATCACTTGGTGGTCGAGTTCGTCGAGAACGCCGGAGGTGGTGGCTGATTCCAGCAGATGTCTGCTCATGGACGGTGGTTCCCTGCGGATGATCTCTTCTGTTGACGCGGATCGCCACGATACACACATGTCTCTACTGCGCGACGCACACGCTCTGACCCCCGTCCTGGCCGCACTGCGCCATTCCCTCCACCGGGAACCGGAGTTGGGGCTCGACCTCCCCCTCACCCAGGCGAAGGTGGTCGCCGCCCTCGACGGGCTCGATCTGGAGATCACTCCGGGCAGCTCCCTGAGCTCGATCACGGCCGTCCTGCGCGGTGGTCGTCCGGGCCCCGCGGTCTTGCTGCGGGGCGACATGGACGCCCTTCCGGTCCAGGAGGACACCGGGCTTCCGTACGCCTCCGTCCTCGACGGCCGGATGCACGCGTGCGGTCACGACCTGCACACCGCCGGGCTCGTCGGCGCCGCACACCTGCTCGCGGCCCGTCGCGAGGAGCTGGCCGGGGACGTCGTGCTCATGTTCCAGCCGGGTGAGGAGGGACAGGGCGGCGCGAAGCTCATGATCGACGAGGGCGTGCTCGACGCGGCCGGGGAGCGGGTCGTCGCCGCCTATGCACTGCACGTCGTCTCCCGGGGCGCCCCGACCGGCTTCGCCACCACCCGACCGGGTCCCGTGCTCGCCGCCTCCGACACGGTGCACGTCACGGTACGGGGAGCGGGGGGCCACGGTTCGTCCCCGCACGCCGCGGTCGACCCGGTGCCCGCGCTGTGCGCGATGGTCACCGCCCTACAGACCCTGATCACCCGCGAGGTCGACATCTTCGACCCCGCAGTCGTCACGGTCGGTCGACTGGAGGCAGGTACCGCTGCCAACGTCATTCCCGGTTCAGGGCGCTTCTCCGCCACCGTCCGGACCTTCTCCGACGGTGCGCGCGCCGCCGTCCGCACGGCCTTCGAGCGGACCGTGCACGGCGTCGCCGCCGCCCACGGCGTCGGTGTGGACATCGACTACGTCCACCAGTACCCGCCGACCGTCAACCACGACGGAGAAGCCGCGTTCGCCCTCGAAACGGCCCGGAGCGTCCTCGGCGAGGACCGGGTCTTCGCCGCCCCGACGCCTCTGGCCGGCTCCGAAGACTTCTCGTTCGTCCTCCGCGAGGTGCCGGGGGCCTTCCTCGGACTCGGTGCCTGTCCGCCCGGCACCGACCCCGCGACCGCCCCGATGAACCACTCGCCGCAGGCCGTCTACGACGACGGCGCGCTGCCGCACGCCGCCGCCCTGCTCGCCGGGCTGGCCCTCCGGCGCCTGTCCCGCGCCGCGTCCCTGCCGCCCGCCGCCGCTTCCCCGACCGCCCCCACCTCCCAGGAGTGACCGTGCCGCGCACCACCGGGCCGAGAGGGCCCGCCGCTCCGCTCCCCGTTCCCGCCGTCGGCGCGGTCGTCGGGCTGCTGGTCTTCTTCGAGGTCACCAGCGGCGTCCTGCAAGCCGGCATCACCCCCCTCCTGCCCGATCTGGCCACCCGCCTGGGCATCGACGCCGTCGACACCAACTGGATCGTCTCCGTCCAACTCCTCGCGGCAGCCGTCTGCGTGCCCCTGTTCGGACGCCTCGGTGATCTCCACGGTCATCGACGCCTGCTCCGGATCGCACTGGCCCTGGTCGCAACGGGAACCCTGATCGTCGCGCTCGCCGACAGCTACCCCCTCGTCCTGAGCGGACGACTCCTCCAGGGGCCCCTCGCCGCACTCCTCCCGTTGGAGATCGCCCTCGTGCGGGACCGGTTGTCCGTCGCGGATGCCCGGAAGGCCATCGCCCTCCTGGTGGGATCGCTCGCCCTGGGTTCCCTCGCGGGCGGAGTCGTCATGGGCCTCCTCCGCTCCGCCGTGGCCGACCTGCGCCTCGTCCTGCTCGTACCGGCGGTCCTCGCGCTGATCTGCGTACCGGTCTCCTTCGTCGCCGTGCCCGAGTCCACCGGCCGGGCGAGCGGGCGGGTCGACTGGCCCGGCGTGACGCTGCTCAGCACGGCGGTGCTCGCCCTGCTGAGCGGCGTCGGTGCCGCGAAGAACGGTGCCTGGGGCGGCCCCGCGGTCCTCGGCCCGCTCCTCCTCGGCATCGTGCTGCTGGCCGTCTGGGTCCTCGTGGAGCTCCGCGCCGACGAACCGCTGGTGGACGTCCGCGCCCTCGCCAGCCGGGAAGCGGCGCCCTTCTACCTCGGAGCGTTCCTCTTCGGCATCTTCTACTTCGGCAGCCAGGCCCCCAACGCCACCTTCTTCGCCGCTGACCCGGAAGCCGTCGGATACGGGTTCGCGATGTCGGCCCTGGCGATCTCACTGGTCTCGCTGCCCGGTTACGGCGCAGCCGTCCTCGGCTCCTTCGCCACCGCGGCCGTCGCACGACGCATCGGCTACCGCCCCACCCTGGTGGTGGCCTTCGCCCTGGTGGCGACCGCCTTCCTCCAGTACGCCCTGCTCCACGCGGCGGTGTGGCACATGGCGGCCGGATCCTTCTTCCTGGGCCTCGGCATCGGCCTGGCGCTCGGGGCCATGCCCACCGTGATCGTCGAAGCCTCGGACCCGTCCCGCACGGGGATCGCCGCTGCCCTCTACAACAACGTCAAGACCCTCGGGGGCGCGGTCGCGGGCGGCGTCTTCGCCTCGCTCCTGGGCGCGTTCACCTCTTCCGCGACCGGTGAGCCCGGCGAGAACGGCTACCGGGCCGTCTGGCTCGCCGGTGCCGCCTGCGCCCTGTTGGCGGCCGTGTGCAGTGCGCTGGCCCGCCGCCACGAAGACCCGTCCCCGGTCGTGGAAACGCTTCGGCCCGCCGCTCCCGCCGGCTGAACCGCCGGCCCCGGGCCCGCCCTCCCGAACCACCGCGGATCACGGTACGGTCCTTAACCATGGGTGCGGGGTCGGACGGATCTTGTACCGTGTGCTCGCGACCGCGCCTCCGGTGCGCTGGGCTGCGGCTCCTTCCTTCTGACACTCAAGTGATGCCGCCGCCTCCTTTGACCTCGGTGGGCGCGGCCGCGTTCGGCCCGTCGCCCGGGCCCCGACCCACCGTCCCGCAGCCGCTGCGGCCGGGACCGTCCCGCCCTTCACCACCGGGGGATTTGCTGCCTCGTCACACTCCACCACCCACGCGGGCGGTCGGGCCTTCGTCCGGGAGCCCCGAGGAGAACTCTTCCTCCCCGCGGTCGGAAACTTCGCCTCCCAGCACACCTTCTACGGGACCGGCGAAGAGCGTCAGGACCGGTTCGTCCGTCTCGTCCGGGAACTCGCCGTGCAGGACCCCGAGTGGACGGCAGGCCTCCTGCGTTGGCTCCGCACCGAGGGCAACATGCGCAGGGCCTCCCTGGTCGGAGCCGCCGCATACGCGTCGGCCCGGCTCCGGGCGGGGGAGTCCGGCGGCCCTTCCCACCGCTCCGTCGTCGACTCGGTCCTGCAACGCGCGGACGAGCCCGGCGAACTGCTCGCCCACTGGACGTCGACGTACGGACGGAACGTTCCGAAGCCCGTGAAACGGGGCGTCGCCGACGCGGTGCGCCGGCTCTACGCCTCCCGGTCCCTGCTCAAGTAGGACACCTCCTCCAGGGACTTCCGCTTCGGCGACGTGCTCAACCTGGTGCACGCCTCGCCGCACCCCGACAAGCCCTGGTAGGGGGAGCTCTTCCGCTACGCCCTGGACCGCCGCCACCACCCCGACGGAGCGGTTCCGCCCGCCGCCGACCGCATGCTGACCGCCCACCAGGCCCTGCGGGAGTCGGCCCGGGACGGGCGGCGGGCGCTGGTGACCGGGCCGGAGGGTGCCGCGCGGCTGGCCGAGGCGGGTGTCACCCGGGAGTTCCTCGCGGGGTGGCTCCACGGGCCGGTGGACGCCGCCTTCTGGGAAGCCGTGATCCCCACGATGGGACCGATGGCGCTCCTGCGGAACCTGCGGAACTTCGACGGGGCAGGGGTCTCCGACACCGTGGCGGAACGGGTTGCCGCACGGCTCTCGGACCCCGTCGAGGTCGCCCGCTTCCGACAGCTTCCCTTCCGCTGCCTGGCCGCCCATCGGCACGCGCCGTCGCAGCGCTGGGCGGTCGCGCTGGAGGTGGCACTCGGTCATTCGCTGGCCAACGTCCCCTCGTTGACCGGCCGCACCCTGGTCCTGGTGGACCGGTCCGACTCCATGTTCTGGGACACGCTCTCCGAGCGGTCCGAACTGACCGGGGCGGACGCGGCGGCCGTGTTCGGCACCGCGGTGGCGATGCGTGCCGAGCAGGCGGACCTGGTGGAGTTCGGCTGGGGCAGCGCAGCGGTTCCGTTCGTACCGGGAGAGTCCGTGCTGGAGGTGCTGAAGCGCTTCCGCTGCCTCGGCGGCACCTACACCGAGACGGCACTCCGGAAGCACTACCGGGGACACGACCGCGTCCTGATCGTCACCGACGAGCAGGCGGCTCCTCACGACCCCGGTGGCCCCCGGGCCCGGCGGGGAAGCAGCGGGTCGGCCGAACCGGTCCCCACCGGGGGCCCGGTCTACACCTGGAACCTTGCGGGATACCGGCCGGCCCCCACCCCTGCAGGCCCCCACCGGCACACCTTCGGCGGCCTCACGGACGCCGCGTTCCGGACGGTGGGCCTCGTCGAAGCCGGTCGCCGGGCGGCTTGGCCGTGGACCGCCGATCCCGCTTGAGCCGGACACCGGGCCGGGCCGTCCCCGCGCCCCGACGGACCGTGCCCGTCACCGGCTCCCGCGCATTCCGAGGACGTACTCCGCGGTGAGCGCCACCACGCGGTCCTCGTCGTGAGAGAGCTCCAGGAGCGCACGGGTCGCCGTGTTTCCCGGGATGTCGGCGAGCGCCTGGGTCAACCGGAGGCGTGCGGGCGGTGGTGTGGCGGGGGCCCGGAGGAGGTCGACCAGGCTGCCGGCGATCCGATCCGCCGTTGCGGGGTCGTGTGCGAGCGCGCTCAGGGCGTCGGCGGCGTCGACGTCGGTCGCCGCCTCGACGATCATGTCGATCAGCGTCGGTACTCCTTCCGCCGTGCCGCGTGCCGCGAGTTCCAGGGCGGCGCGTCGACGGACCGTGACGTCGGAGCCGGCGAGGGCGTGGCGCAGGAGCGCCGTCGCCTCGTCGCCGGGGATCTCGACCAGGGCCCGGACGGCCCGTTCCCGCACGGCGGCCTCCGGTGAGCCGAGCCCCGGCGCCAGCAGCGGCAGCGCCTCGGAACCCGCCCGTGCCAGGGCCCAGCAAAGGGTCCCCGCGACGATCGGATCGTTCTCGCCGAGCACCGCTTCGACCAAGGCCTCCACCGGGACCGCAGCCTCTTCCGCGGAGGAGAGGGCCGCACGCTGGCGGGTGCGGGCGCTCGATGATCCGAGCGCGCGGAGGAGGGCGACGGTCTGGAGGACCTCGTGCCAACCGTCGGGTGCGGAGGAGCCGATCCGACACAGCCGGGTGAGCAGCTCCGTCTCGGCCGTGATGCGCTCCCGGGTCTGACGGATGAGGTCGTCGACGAGCGCGGAGGGGGCGAAGCCCGGATCGTCGAGGGCGCGCCCGACCTCGCGCAGCGACAGCCCCAGGGAGCGCAGGCTCTCGATGTGGAAGATGCGTTGGACGTCCTCGTCGGAGTACTCGCGGTAACCGGAGCCGGTGCGGTCCGTCGGACGGAGCAGGCCCAGCGACTCGTAGTGCCGGAGCATCCGGGCGCTGACTCCGGACCGCCGCGCCACGTCACCGATCAGCACGGTCCGTCATTCCTCCTGGCCGGTCGTGCCGAGGACCACGATCCGTTTCGCTTCCTCGATCGCGAAGTCGAATCCTCTTTCCGGCTCGCGCGCGAGCCGTTCGGTGGCGATCGCGTGCCGGCGCACATGGGGTTCGGGGGCCGACATCGCGGTGCGCAGGACCGGTTCGGCCGGCTCGCCGAGTGCGATCAGCGCCCGGCTCAGGCTCAACATCGTTTCGGGTTCGCCGCGTCCGAGCCGTTCCACCAGCAGGCGGGCCAACCCCGACTCCTCCCCTTCGGGCACGAGCGCGACCGCCGCTCGCCAGGCGCTGCGCGCCACGTCCTCGTCGGCATCGGTCATCAGCTCCCGCGTGACCGCGGGCCACGCCCGCCGGTCCCCGATCTTGGACAGGGTGTGCAGGGCCTGGCTCCGTGCCCGTGCCCGCGGGGAGCGCAGCTCGTCGATGAGCCGGGGGACCGTGAGGGCCGCCGCGTGACGGGTGAGGGCCCAGGTGAGCGTTTCCCGTACGTGGAAGTCGGGTTCGACCGCGCACCGGCGGACGAGTTCCTCGATCTGGAGCGGGTCGGGCGCCGTGCCCGAGGCCAGCGCCGCCCGCAGCCGTACCGAAGCGCTGCCGCTCATGAGGTTCCGCAGCGTCTGCTGCACCCTTGCACCCTCGTTCGCCATGGTCATCGGGACCACCTCCTCCTGCACAGCGAAGACCTTGTCACCGTGTCAAGGTCAAGCGGGGCCGCGCGGGCGCCCCCGCGGGGGCGCCCCCGCGGGGGCGCGGGAGTTCAGTACGTGTGTCCGACGTGCGCCAGGGCCTGCTTGAGGAGCGTTCCCTGGCCGCCGGGCATCTCGTTCTGCACGGTGGGGGAGGCCGCCTCCTGCGGGCTGAACCAGACCAGATCGAGCGCGTCCTGTCGGGGGCGGCAGTCGCCGGTGACCGGGACGACGTAGGCGAGGGACACGGCGTGCTGGCGAGGGTCGTGGAAGGGCGTGATGCCGGCCGTCGGGAAGTACTCGGCGACGGTGAAGGGCTGGAGGGAGGTGGGGACACGGGGAAGGGCGACGGGGCCGAGGTCCTTCTCCAGGTGCCGCAGCAGGGCGTCCCGCACCCGCTCGTGGTGCATGACCCGGCCGGACACCAGCGTGCGGCTGATCGTTCCCTCCGCGCCGATCCGCAGGAGCAGTCCGATGCTGGTGACTTCGCCGCTGTCGTCCACGCGCACGGGAACGGCTTCGACGTACAGGATCGGCATCCGGGCCCTGGCCATGTCCAGTTCGTCCGTGGTCAGCCAGCCGGGCGTGGTCTCAGTCATGTCAGACATCGCTTGATCATACTTTCCGGGCGTCGCCCCGACCCGGGCCGCGTGTCTGCCAGCCGGGTGGGAGTGCAGGTGGATCCCCACCGGGTTGCTTCGTCCCTCGACGGGGACGGGGTGGCCCGGTGGGAAACGGATCAGAGGGGTCGCAGGCGCTGGTGCAGGAGGCAGAACTCGTTCCCCTCCGGATCGGCCAGGACGTGCCAGTTCTCGGCTCCGCTCTGACCGATGTCGACCGGCTGGGCGCCGAGGGCGAGCAGCCGCTCCAGCTCGGCGCCCTGGTCGCGGTCGGTGGCATTGACGTCGATGTGCAGGCGGAGCTTTCCGGTCCGCGGATCGTTGCTGGGGCTCAGGATCAAGGTGGGCTGTGGACCGCCGAAGCCCCCGGGCGGACCGATCTCGATGCTCCCGTCATCCTCCCGGCCGAGTTCCACGTAGCCGAGGACCCCGCTCCAGAAGGCGGCGAGCCGCGCGGGGTCGGCACAGTCGAGGACCAGCTCACTGATGCGGGATGCCATGGTGGCGAGTTTACGTGTCGACCGGTGTTGATGGGGTGTCACGGGGTGTTCTTCGAAAGCCTGTTGGACGCCTTGCGCACGGGTTCGTGCCCTCCGTCCGGTCCCGTCCGCCCGAGGGATCCGCCGGGGCGGCGGCATCGTGCCCGGTCGGACCGCGCGGAGCGCTTCCCCTTGGGCGCCCCGCCGAACGGGCGCACGGCATCGACCCCGGGCCGTCTCCGGAAGGTCCGGTCAGTCGTGCGGACCGTTCCGGTGGCCTCGGCCCTTCCGCTCGGGGCGACTGGTTTCGGCGAGCAGGGCCGCACGGGTCATCGGGCCGTACATCCCCGGTTCCTCCGGAATCGCGCGGGCCACCTGGAAGCGCGTGAGGGCCGTGGCCACGGATTCGCTGAAGGTCCCGTCGGCCCTCCCGAGGTACAGGTACAGCTGCTGGAGCCGGTGTTGCAGGTCCACGACCCCGGGGCCGGTGCTGCCGAGCGCAAGCACCTCCGACTGCCCGGACGGCCGCGGAGCGGGCGTTGCGGAAGAGGGGGGACGGCGGGCGGTCGGAGCCGTGGGTGCGGTCCGGACCGGGGGAGTCGTGGGGGACGTCGGCGTCGGGGTCGTGGCGCGGGGAGGGGGCGACGACGGGATCGGGACCGTTTCCGGCGCCGTCGGGGCGGCTTCGGGTGCCGTCGGGCCGGTGGACCGGGCCGGGAGCACCGGTGCGGGATCCGATGCCTCCCGGAGGGCGGGCAGGTCGGGCATCGTGAGCGAGGCGCCGTTCGGAGGGGTCTGCGCCTCGGGGGTGAGGCCGACCGTCAGGCCGATCCCAGCAGCGAGGGCGCCCGTGAACAGCAGGGGGAGCGACATGCCGACCCGCTTCTCGCGCCCGGGCTCCCGCGGGGTCCTTCGCCGCCCCCCTGCCTTCCGCGTGTGCCGGGGCCGCCCCGTGCCGTGGCGCCCGTGCGATCCCGCCCGTCGGGAGCCCTCCGCCACGGGGGCCGTGGAATCGAACATCTCGACGTCCTGCGTGCGGGCCCCCGGCCCGTCGCCGCCCGGCTCGGCGACCTTGCCGAAGACGAGGTCCTCCTGCGCGGGGCGCGACGCTGCCGAGGGGGCGCCGTGGGTGACTGCTGTGGGCGGGGCAGTCCTGTTGCGCATCAGATGCTCCAGATGGGGTGAAGCCGTGGAAGGCGGCGCGAGATCGAGAAGAATTTGACTGCCGGTCAAGGCAAGCGTCAACTGCGCCCAAAACAAGGGAAAGAGGTACTTCCACGACGGCCATTCTTAAACAACACTTAATAAGTGATGCAGCTCACACCGGAGGGGTCGGAGTGCACCGCCCCGCCGGCGGGGACTCACGCCAACAGCGAGCCGGCGTCCCGGATCAGGGGGGCCGTGCCCACCGAGTTGCTCACGTTGAAGGTGACGCTTCCCGCGCGGTAGCGGTCCTCGGTCCATTCGATGGGCCGACCGTCCTGGTTGCTGGTCAGGTGTCGCTGGCGCAAGAGGGGGCTCCCGCGGCGAACGCGGAGCAGGCGGGCGTCGTCGCTCCCCGCCGGGACCGCGTCGATGAGGTGCTCGCCGTAATGGGCCACGATCCCGGCCTCCTCGGCCATGCTGTCCATGATCGAGGCGCAGTCGGCGGGCAGGGATTCGACCGTGGGGGCGACCCACTCCGCGTACGCCGTGCGTTCCAGCATCACCGGCTCGTCGTCCAGGCAGCGCAGTCGCAGCACGTCCAGGACCCCGGCACCCTCCGGGAGGGCGAGACGGCGCGCCTCCTCGGGACTGGCCGTGCGGCGCTCGCGGTGGAGGAAGCGGCTGGAGGAGCGGTAACCCATGGTCCGTGCCCACTGCGCAAAGCTGTGGAGCTCGGCGAAGCTGTGCCGACGTTCCCTGCGCAACACGATGCGGCGGGCGCCCTGACGCGAACCGATGACCCCTTCCGAGGTGAGCAGGGCGACGGCCTGGCGCACTGTGCCCCGCGAGGCGGACCAGCGTTCGGCGAGGTCGCTCTCGGACGGTAGCCGCGAGCCGACGGGATACTCGCCACCGATGATCGAGCGGCGGAGCTCCTCCGCGATCTCCAAGTAGAGCGCCGTCACCATGTCCCCTTGTCACGTGCAGCTGTGCGCATACGGTCACCGGTCGTGCCGTCCCGGTGTCCACCCTAACCCGAGGTTTCTATGGGGTGCGGTATCGCGGAAACCTCCCAAGTTCACTCGCTCCACCTGCGGTTCACCACAACCGGCTCTTCCGGGAGTCGTGTGGAAGTCGCCATGTCCCGTTCATGTTCTGGACAGGAAGTGCAGGCGAACTAAGGGCGGCTTGTTCAGACAAGTTCCATCACTCGCTCCTGGGAGAACCCGTGCGCAGAACCCTCGTCCGCGGTGCCGCCGTCCTGCTCGGCGCCGTCGTCCTGACCACCGTCACCGCCTGTGGTGCCGCCCCCGAGGGCGCGGCCGGCGCGGAGGGCGGGAAGGCGGCCACCGCGACATCGGCCGCGGACTTCGGCGGCCTGGACGCCCTCGTCAAGGCGGCGAAGCAGGAAGGCGCCCTGCACGTCATCGCGCTCCCGCCGGACTGGGCCAACTACGGCGAGGTGATCAAGGCGTTCGAGGCCAAGTACGGCATCAAGATCGAGAGCGAGAACCCGGACGCCTCCAGCTCCGACGAGATCGCCGCGGTCAAGTCCCGCAAGGGCCAGAAGCGCGCGCCCGACGTCCTCGACCTCGGCATCGCCTTCGCCCGCAGCGGTGCGGCGGAAGGCCTCTTCGCCCCCTACAAGGTCGAGGCCTGGGACAAGATCCCCGCCGGGCAGAAGGAGGAGACCGGCCTCTGGTACAACGACTACGGCGGCTACGTCTCCATCGGCTGCGACGCCAAGCGCATTCCGAACTGCCCGAAGACCTTCGCCGACCTGCTCAAGCCCGAGTACAAGGGCAAGGTCGCCCTCAACGGCAACCCGACCAAGTCCGGCTCGGCCTTCGGCGGCGTGTACGCGGCGGCCCTCGCCAACAAGGGATCCTTCGCGGACATCCAGCCCGGCATCGACTTCTTCGGCGAGCTGAAGAAGAGCGGGAACTTCATTCCCGTCGAGTCCACCCCGGCGACGGTCGAGAAGGGCGAGACGCCCATCAGCATCGACTGGGACTACCTCAACGCCGGCTACGCCGACCAGTTCAAGGAGAAGGGCGTCGACTGGCAGGTCGCCGTCCCCAGCGACGGCGTGTACGCGCAGTTCTACTCCCAGGCCGTCAACAAGGACGCCCCGCACCCCGCCGCCGCCCGTCTGTGGATGGAGTTCCTCTACAGCGCCGAGGGGCAGAACCTCTGGCTCAAGGGGTACGCCCGTCCCGTCCTGCTGCCGGCCATGACCGCCGACGGCACCGCCGACGAGACCTTCGTGGCCAAGCTGCCCAAGGTCGACGGCACCCCCGCCTTCCCGGCCTCCGCCGAGCTCGACAAGGCCAAGGCCACCCTCGCCGAGAAGTGGGACAAGGCCCTCTCCTGATGTCGTCCACCGCCCCCACCCCGGGAACCGCCGGCGGCCCCCGCCGCCGGCGGCGCGGCCCCCGCACCTGGCTCGCCGCCCTCCCCCTCATCCTCTTCACCGGGCTGTGCTTCGGACTGCCCCTCGGCGCCCTTCTGTTCGGTGCGGTGACCCGCACCGATCCGACCACCGGCGCCACCGTGCTGACCGGCGAGCACCTGAGCCGCTCGCTCCAGGGCCCCTATCTGGGATCCCTCCTCGGCAGCCTGCAACTCTCCGGCCTCACCGCCCTGATCGGCTCGGTGCTCGGAGTGTTCATCGCCCAGGCCATCGTCACCTCCCGGTCCCCGGCACTGCGGAACGCCGTCCTCACCGCCTCCGGGGTCCTCGCCAACTTCGGTGGCGTTCCCCTGGCGTTCGCCTTCGTCGCGACCCTCGGCATCTCCGGCGTGGTCACCCAACTCGCCGACCTGACCGACCTCGGATGGAACCTGTACTCCTTCGGCGGCCTGGCCGTCGTCTACCTGTACTTCCTCGTACCGCTCATGGTCCTGGTCATCCTTCCCGCCCTCGACGGTCTGCGCCCCCAGTGGCGGGAGGCCGCGCAGAACGCAGGAGCCGGCAACCGGCAGTACTGGCGCCACGTCGGCATCCCCGTCCTGGCGCCCTCCCTCCTCGGGGGGTTCGTGCTGCTCTTCGGGACCGCGTTCGCCGCCCACGCGACGGCCGCGGCGCTCGTCGGAGGATCCGTGCCCCTGGTCACCCTGAAGATCGCGGACGCCCTCTCCGGCAACGTCCTGGTCGGCCAGGAGAACGTGGCGCTCGCCCTCGGCCTCGACATGATCCTGATCGCCGGCCTGGTCATGGCGGTCTACCTCCCCCTCCAGCGCAGGAGCGCACGATGGCTGCGATGACCCCCACCGCTCCGGACGTCGACCGGAAGTCCGCGGCGCGGGCGCCCCGGCCCGCCGCGCGCGTACGGACCGGGCGTCGTCCCCGCCTCTGGCGCGGCCTCGTCCTCGTCCTCGGCGGGGCGTACTTCCTCGTCCCGCTCGTCGCGTCGTTCGTGTTCACCGTGCACACCCCCGGGCAGGGCGTCTCCTTCGAGGCGTACACCGCACTGCTCGCCGCCGACGGATTCGTCGAGAGCCTGCTGCTGTCCCTCGGCCTCGCCGCCGCCACCATCGCCCTGGCCCTGCTGCTGGCGGTGCCCGCCCTGGTGGCCGTCCGACTCGGCGCACCGCGCCTGCGGCCGGTCGTCGAAGTGATGTGCATGCTGCCGCTGGTGGTCCCGCCCATCGCGCTCGTCACCGGCATCAGCACGGTACTGCGCTGGGGCCCCGACCACCTGTCGCGGACCCCGCTGTACCAGACCTTCCTCGCGGTCCAGAACGAGGACTTCCCCGCCGTCCTGGTCCTCGCCTACACCGTCATGGCCCTGCCGTTCGTATACCGCTCCCTGGACGCCGGGCTGCGCGCCGTGGACGTGCCTACCCTGGTCGAGGCCGCCCGCAACTGCGGCGCGAGCTGGCCGTACGTCATGCTCCGCGTGATCCTCCCCAACCTGCGCTCCTCGCTCGCCGGCGCCGCCTTCCTGACCCTGGCCCTGGTCCTCGGCGAGTTCACCATCGCCTCGATCCTCGGCTTCCGACCGTTCGCCGTGTGGATCGTCTCCATCTCCGGCGCCCACGCCCGCATGTCGGTGGCCGTCTCCCTCCTCAGCCTGCTCATCACCTGGCTGCTGCTGCTCGTCCTGTCCCGGGCCGGAACGGCTCCGACCAGCACGCCCGGAGCCCCTCGTACCTCCCGCAAGGAGTCCTGACCCATGACCTCTGCAACAGCGGAACGGACGGAGTCCACCCCCGCCACCGGGGCCCGCGTCGAATTCCGGGGCCTGCGCCGTGCCTTCGGCACCACCGTCGCACTCGACGGACTCGACCTGACCGTCGAGCCGGGCGAGCTCCTGGCCCTGCTCGGCCCGTCCGGCTGCGGCAAGACCACGGCGCTCCGGGTCCTCGCCGGTTTCGAACGCCCCGACGCAGGAGAGGTCCTCGTGGACGGGGCGGACATCACCCAGGTGCCGGCCAACCGGCGCGACGCCGGCATGGTCTTCCAGTCGTACAGCCTCTTCCCCAACCTCACCGCCCGCGACAACGTCGCCTTCGGCCTCCGGGTGCGCGGGAACGCGAAGGCCGAGCGCCACGCCCGCGCCGCCGAACTCCTCGACCTGGTCGGCCTGCCCGAGCACGGCGACCGCTATCCCCACCAGATGTCCGGTGGTCAGCAACAGCGCGTGGCACTGGCACGGGCCCTGGCCCTGCGGCCCCGCGTCCTGCTCCTCGACGAGCCCCTGTCCGCCCTCGACGCCAAGGTCCGGCTCACCCTCCGGGAGGAGATCCGACGGCTCCAGCTCTCCCTCGGCATCACCACCGTGTTCGTCACCCACGACCAGGAGGAGGCGCTGTCCATGGCGGACCGCGTCGCCGTCCTCAATGCCGGAAGGCTGGAGCAGTGCGCCGCCCCGGCCGAGCTGTACCGCCGGCCGGCCACCGCCTTCGTCGCCGAGTTCGTCGGCACCATGAACCGGCTGCCGGGCCGGCTGACGGACTCCGGACTCGTGGAGGCCGCGGGCAGCCGCCTCCCCATCGACGGCGACGTCCCCGCCACCCCGGACGTCGAGGTGCTCGTCCGTCCCGAGAACGTCACCGTGACCGCCGAGGCCGACGGCGGGGCCGTCGTCACCTCCACCTCCTTCTTCGGTTCCGTCACCCGCGTCCACCTCGACGACCGCGGCACACAGGTCAAGGCGGACCTCCCGTCGCGGGACGCGACCGAGCTGACCCCCGGCACCCGCGCCACCATCGGCCTCGCCCCGCACCCCGCCCTCGTGGTGCCGAGGACGGAACGGTGACCGCGCTCGCCGCCGTCCTCTTCGACATGGACGGCACCCTCGTCGACACCGAGGTCCTCTGGTGGCAGGCCACGGAGGAGGTTGCCGACCGACTCGGCCACCGGCTCACGGACGCCGACGCGCCCGAGGTCGTCGGACGTGCCGTCGTGGACACCGCGGCGCACCTCGCGCGCGCCACCGGCACACCCGGCGCCGAAGGGATCGCGGCGGAGTTGACCACGGCCTTCCAGCAGCGCGTCGACGAAGGAGCGCCGATGCGCCCCGGAGCGGAGCGGCTGCTCAGCGCACTGGAGTCCGCGGGCGTGCCGTTCGCACTGGTGAGCGCATCACCCAGGTCGGTGGTCGACTCGGTGGTGGGAGGCGCGCTCGCGCACGTCCCCTTCGCCTTCACCCTCTCCGCCGACGACACCGCGCGCACCAAACCGCACCCCGACCCCTACCGCACGGCAGCCGAACGACTGGGCGTCCCGACCGCCGCCTGCGTCGCCGTCGAGGACTCACCGGACGGCACGGCCTCGGCCGACGCCGCCGGCTGCACCGTCCTGGTCGTCCCCTCCCTCCTCCCGGTCCCTCCGGGCCCGGAGCGGATCTTTGCGGACAGCCTCGACGGGGTGTCCCTCGACGACCTCCGCGGCTACGTCCGTGACCGAACCGCGGGCCGGAGCGACCGACGGACGGGGCACCGCTCCGGCGGATGAACCGGAGCCGGCCGCGCGGCTCCGAGTGCCCCCTTCCCCCACTCCTCCCTATGCTGGGGAGAGCGAGGTGAGGAGGGCCGCGATGGCCGCCGTCGCCGTACACAACGCCGTCCTGGGGGAGGGGCGCCCGATGCTCCCGTACGCGGAAGCAGGGCGTCCAGAGGGCACACCGATCGTGCTGGTGCACGGCTACCTGGACTCCTGGTGGACGTTCGAGCCGATGCTCCGTGCCATGCTCCCCGGCCTGCACGCCTATGCCCCCACCCAGCGGGGCCACGGCGATGCCGACAAGCCGTCCGACGGCTACCGGCCGGACGACTTCGCCGATGACCTGCTCGCCTTCATGGACAGCGTGGGCCTGCAGCGCGCGGTGCTCGTCGGCGGATCGAGCGGAGGGGTCCAGGCCCGCATCCTCGCGGGCCGCCGACCCGACCGGGTCTCCGGCCTCGTCCTGCTCGGCGTGCCGGGCTCACTCGCCGACAAGCCCCGGGTCGGCGAGTTCTGGAACACCGTGAGGGAGCTGAAGGACCCCGTGGACCGCGCACTGGCAACGGACCTCGCCGACGGATTGACGGCAACCCCCGTGGGGCGCGGCTTCCTGAAGACCGTCGTGGACGAGAGCCTCAAGGCTCCGGCCAGGGTCTGGCGGGAAACCCTACGGGGCCTGTTGGAAGCCGATCTCCGGGCCACCCTGACCGGGATCCTGGTGCCCACCCTGGTCGTCTGGGGCGACCAGGACCCGCTCCTGAACCGCGCGGACCAACAGACGATCCTCGACGCGATCCCCGACTCCCGCCTCCTCGTCTACGAGGGAGCGGGCCACCTCGTGTACTGGGAGGATCCGGAGCGCGTCCTGCGCGACCTGGCGGCCTTCGCCGCCGACCGCTTCTGAAGCCCTCGGCGGCCGCACCCCGGCCCGGGTGCCCCGGCTCCGACCCTGGGGCCGGAGCCGGAACGGCCGGGATCCGGCCCGGCCCGCAGCGCCGGCCCCGTGCCGCAGCGGTCCGCTCAGACCCCCAACCCGGTCAACCGGCGGCGGTCGAGGGGAGAAGCCCGCCGGTCGAGGCGCTCCTCCAGGAGGCGGCGGGCCGTGTCGCGGTGGCCCGCTTCCACCAGGGCGTACAGCAGGGTCTCCTCGACGACCTCCCGCTGCGCCGCGCTGCCCCCCACCCGACGCAGCGAGGGCAGCAACCCGCGCAGTTCCGTCACCGCGGTGGCCCACTCCTCTTCCAGCACGGCTTCCAACGCACGGCACAGCGGAACGACCACCTCCCGCTGGACCCAGTCCGCGCCTGCCGCATGGTCACGCAGCCGGCGGAGCGCGGGCAGGTCGCCCGCGGCCGTGAGGGCGATGGCGCCGTGCAGGGCGGTGAAAGCGGTCGATGGACGCTCGACCAGGTCGCGGGCGACGGCGTCGAGGACGCCGTCGGCCGGCAGTCGACCGGCCCAGTTCCGCGACATGCGGGCCCGCCACAGGAGCGATCCGGAGTCCACGAGGGCCCTGACCCCGTTCACCTGGCCCGGGGCGAGCTGCGCGAACCAACGACGGCGCACGGCCGCGGAGTCGTCGAGGGCGAGCTCGTGGAGTGCCACGTGCCAGGAGAAGTGGGCCCGGTGGACGGCGCCCCGCCCCCGGCTGCCGATCCAGTCGTCCAGCCAGTCCCGTCCGGCACGGTGCGCCCCGGACTCGTAATGGACGTGCGCAAGGGCGTGCACGGCGTGGCCGGAGGAGGGTTCCACGGAGAGCGCCATCCGTGCGAGCTCCCCCGCTTCGTCGATCCGCCCCTGCTCCTGGCGGACGAAGGAGAGCAGCGAGGTGTGGAACCAGTGGCCCTCGTACGCGGACGCGGTGTCCTCCACCAGGCGCAGCGCGAGCGTGCCGTCGAGGTCTCCCACTCCGGCGAAGGCGATGGTGGGCACCGCGATGCCGAGGGCGAAGGCATCGCCCGGGAAGCGGGTCAGATGGTCGATGAGGGCCTTGTCGCCGTCCACCGCGTCGCCGTTCCCCCGTCCGTCCGCCGCATGGCCACGGATCCTGCGCGTCACGACGTCGACGAACGACCGCTCCCGGTCGTCCGCCCGGTCACGCACGCTGCGCTGTGCGTCCGCGAGCGCGCGGGCGACGTCGACGTCCGCACCGCCTTCGTGACCGAGCAGGGCCAGTGCGGCATGGCCGAGCGCGAAACCGGGGTCGAGCTCGACCGAGCGGGCGAAGGCCTCCGCCGCCTTGGCCCGTACGGTGATCACCCGCCCGAGTCCGCTGCGGTACGCGGCGGCGGCAGCCGCGTGCGTGGACAGCGACAGCCCGAACTGGTCGGTCGGACGGCGCCGTGCCATCGACCGCGAACCGTGGGGCAGCGCGGCGAGAACGGCCTCGGCGACCTCCTTGGCCTGTGCCCGGATCTCGGGGATCGCGGTCGTCTCCCACAGCTCGCCGCGGCGGGGCGCACCCAGCGTGAACAACGGTCGTTCGACGCGCCCGGTGCCGTCGCGCAGGCATCCCGCGTGGGTGGAGACGCCGATGCCCAGGGGGCCGGGCACCGCGAGACCGTCGGAGAGCAGCCCCCGCCACAAGGGGTCGCCGCCGGCATCGGCCGCGAGTCCCGGGCCCGTGCAGTCGACGACCCATGCCACGTCGAGTTCGCGGCCGTCGGCGAAGGACACGTGGAGACCGCCGTCCCGGCGCGGTGCGGCGGAGGCGATCCTGCCCGCGTGGATCCGGAGTCGGCGCGCGGCACGCGCCCGGGTGATCGTCTCCGCGGTGGAGGGGGCCATGCGGTGTCGGTGGACGTTCCAAGGGGTGGCGTCGCGGCCGAGGAACTCGGCCCTCTCCTCGTGGGTGAGGCCCTGCCACAGCTGCCCGACCCAGGGACGCAGCCCGTCGAAGGCGGGGCGCCAGTCACCGTGGGTGCGGCGGGTCTCGGCGACGTACCGCATCACTTCCCTGCGCAAGCGGTCGAGCGGAAGAAGGGGAAGGTCCGGGGGCGGTAGGACGGCGGGCAGCGGGGCGACGGCGTGCGGTTGGGGGAGCAGCCCGGTGCGGGACACGGCGTGCACGGTACGGCCTGGGCGGTCGAGGACGAGCGCGAGGTCGACGGCGGTGAGCCCGGTGCCGACCAGCAAGACGTCATCCGAGTCCGCCACCTCGTCGAGCGCGCCGGGCGACCAGGGGCGGGAGATGAACCCGGGCGAGCCGAGCAGTCCGTCCGGTGCCCAGGCGGAAGACCCCTGCGCGGGCCCGGTGGCGAGCACCACGCTGTCCGCCGTCACCGTCCCGTCGGCGCCGAGGGCGAGCCGGAACCGCCCTTCGGGCGTCTCGGAGCAGCCGGTCGCCCTGCTGCGGAGGCGTCGCACGGAGACCGTGCCGTGGGCGGCGATGATGGCGCGGCCGAGGGTGTCGGCGAGGTAGGAGCCGTAGCGGTACCGCGGGGCGAAGTCCGCGGCGGTGGCGGTGGGCTCCCCGTGGTTCGCGAGCCAGCGCAGGAAGTGGCCCGGATCGTCGGGATAACAACTCATTCCGCCCACCGGGACGTTGAGACGGTGATCGACGTCCTGTGTGGAGTAGGCCACGCCCCGGCCCGCCTCGGGGGCGGGGTCGACGAGGACCAGGTCCAGCGGGGTGCGCCGCCGGGCCGCCGTCTCGCACAACTGGACGGCGACGAGCGCGCCGGCTGCCCCCGCCCCGACGACCGCGACGGTCGGTCGCGGAAGGTCGGAGGAGGAAGACACGGCAGGGGCGGGGCGGGCAGGGGATGCCACGGGCACCTCCGGAGACGGAGCGGACACGGAACGGGCAGGGGGTCGGGCGAAGTTCACTATGTCGATGAACAAAGTGAATCGACAACGAGGGATTTGGACAACGCCATCGGAGAGCGGGAGAGCGGGAGAGCGGGAAGGCAGCAGGGCCCCGTCCGTACCGAAGCCGGATCCCCGAACCGCTGTGAGACATTGGCCCGGTGAGGATCTCTGCACGAACGGATTACGCCCTCCGGGCCATGGCGGAACTGGCCGACACCCCGGACCGGCCGCGCAAGGCCGAGGACATTGCGGGCCGCCAGGACATTCCCGGCCGCTTCCTCTTCGTCGTACTCGGCGACTTGAGGCAGGCCCGTCTCGTGGTGAGCGTCAGAGGGCCCGACGGCGGCTACACGTTGGCCCGTCCTCCGGCGGAGATCAGCCTCGCCGACATCATCCGGGCGATGGACGGCCCGCTGGTCAGTGTCCGTGACCTGAAACTGACGGGCCTCGCCTACCAAGGGGCGGCTGCGCCCCTGCCGGACGTGTGGCGTGCCGTGCGCACCAGCATCCGCCAGGTCCTGGAAGGCACGACGCTCGCCGACCTGACGGCGGGGACGCTGCCGGACCTCGTCCGGGAACGCGCCTCCGCATACAACGAGGACGTCCGGACGTACCCGCACGGGTAGCCGGGTGCGCACGACCGTCGGACGGTCGGTTCCCCTCCGGTGGTGGCCCGTCCCGCCTGTCGGTGCCGCTCGAAAACCTCGTGGTCGTAGGGGTGTTAGGTTCACGCCCGTGACGGATCACCAGAACGAGACCAGGGCGGCCTACGACGCCGTCGTCGACCTGTACGCGTCGATGTTCGCCGATCGGCTGGAGACGAGACCGTTCGCGCGCGCCATGCTCAACACCTTCGCCGAACTGGTGCGCGGCGGGGGCAACCTCCAAGTGGCCGACGTCGGATGCGGTCCCGGACACCTGACGGCCGTGCTGCACGACCTGGGCCTCCAGCCCCACGGACTCGACCTCTCCCCGGCCATGATCGACCACGCCCGAGCGGCCCATCCGACGCTGCGGTTCGAGGAAGCGCGGATGGAGTCCCTCCCCGTCGCCGACGACGCGCTCGGCGGTGTCCTGGCCCACTACTCGATGATCCACACCCCGCCCGAGGAACTGCCCGCGCTGCTCGCCGAGCAGGTACGCGTCCTCGCACCGGGAGGCCTGTTCCTGGTCTCGTTCTTCGCGACCGGAGGATCGGAGCCGGTCCGCTTCGACCACAAGGTGACGCCTGCCTACAGCTGGCCGGTGGACCAGTTCGTCGACATGCTCAGGGGAGCCGGATTCGTGATCCCCGCCCGCCTCCTCCACGACCCGGCCTCCGAGCGGGGCTTCCTCGACGCCCATGTGCTCGCCCGACTCCCGTAGGACGCCTCCGGTCGGCAACTGCCGCTGGACTGCCGCTGCTCACCACCGCTCACGGGCCTTCCCCTTCCCTACGCTCCTGAATTCCCACCACGGCGAGACAGGAGTACGACATGGAGAACCCGACCCGTCGGACGGCGGCGACCGGGACGGCCGCACTGCTGGCAGCGAGCCTCGTTGCCGCAGTGGCCGTCACGGCGAGCGAGCAGACCCCCACCGCATCCGACCGCATCACCTCGGTCACCCAGCTGAAGCAGAGCATCAGGGCGGCGGCCGAACTGGAGCAGCAGGACGCCGCCGCAGCTGACGTCGGCGGCGGCACCGGCGGCCAGGTGACGCGCGTCGGCGCACGCGCCGCCTGCTGAGGCCGGGGAGGTGACCGTCGTGGGCGGAAACGAGTCCGTACGGCAGACCTGGTGCCCCAGCGGTGAGGCGGACAGGCCGGAGTCCGTCGTCCTGGGCGTGCGCTCCGGGCAGGACGGGAGCGTGGTCTACCTGGCCGATCCCGTGCCGGCCTCCGAAGTGCTGGGCGAAGTCCCGGAGGGCATCGAGCCGCGCCGCATCCTGCGCTTCGCCTCGCACTGCGCGAGCGACTGCCTGCACCGCAGGGGCGCCGACTGCACGCTCGTCGAGCGTGTGCTGGCGCGCCCGGTCGCCGGCCAGGGCCGTTCCGTCCCGCGATGTCACCTCCGGACCAGCTGCCAGTGGTGGACCCAGAGGGGCGTCGACGCATGCCTGCGGTGCCCGGCGGTCGCGACGCGTCACCGCACCGACGACACCTTGGCCGAAATGGTGGCCGACCCCGCCACGACGAAGGAACAACTCGATGCCTGGATCGCGGCTTCCGCCTGAGCGCACTGCCGACCGGGCCGGGGTGGCTTCGGCCGTAGCAGGAGAACGGATCAAGGCCTTCCGCGGCCACGGGCAGTCGACGAGCGGGCGAGAAGAGGCCGGTGCGGTTCCTGCGCGAGGTGCGATCAACCCGAGTCCCCGCGAGGTGCGATCAGCCGGAGTCCCCGTCCTGGCCTTCATCGACGTCATGCCGGTGCCAACGCCCCCGGGGAACGTCCCAGGTGGCGTCCTCGGCATGGGGGCGGGGGAGTACGGGCAAGGGACCGGGTGCCGTTTCGATGAGGTGGATCAGCGTCCAACCGACGCCGTAGCAGTCGTCGGGCCCGAAGCAGCCGGCCAATGCCTGGGCTTCCTCGGCGGTGACGGGGCGGGCGATCGCCCCCAGCTGTTGGCAGCGCCGGTCGATCTCCTCCTCGGACGAATCCCAGTCGGGCAGTGGACCGTCGGCGACGAAGATCTGCACTTCGGTTCTCACGCGCGTTCCCGTTCTCAGGTGTCGACGGCACGAACCTAGCTGCTGGCATCCTTCGGCGGCAACGCGCAGCCCCCGTCGTCGCAGGGTCAGCGCCTTCCTGCAGGAGCGACCGCCCCTGTCGTTCCGAACGATGCACGGCGAAGAACGGGGAAGCCCTTGACGGGTCGGTGATGCGGTCGTGCGGCACCGGAGCTTCCGCAGGAGGCGTCGGCCCCTCGGTGCGGGGCCAGTGAGCATCGGAGGCACCCGTGCCACGCCCGACACCCGCTCACGGCCCACGTCCCCACCGCGGGCGACGTCGGCGCCTCCACCAGGAGGCGGGTGGCCGTCGAGAACCGCGACGAGCAGCTCCACGCCGGCCCCATCAGTGAGCCGGTTCCTGCCGTCCCTGTTCCTGCGGACCGCACGGCGCTAGCGTCGAGTCCCGTGATCGTATGGCTCAACGGCACCCATGGCGCGGGCAAGACGACGACCGGTGCGCTCGTGCAGCAGCTGATCCCGGATTCACGGGTGTTCGACGCCGAGAAGGTCGGCGAGACGCTCATGGACATCACACCGGGGTTGCCCGCCACCGACAACTTTCAGCACTGGCCGCCATGGCGGCCCCTTGTGGTCGAGACCGCGCGACGCGTTCTCGATTACACCGGCGGCGTTCTGGTGGTTCCCATGACCGTCCTGGTCGAGCAGTACTGGCGCGAGATCAGCTCGGGCCTCGCTCGGCATGCCATTCCGCTCCGGCACTTCGTCCTCCACGCAGACCAGGACACTCTCCGCGGGCGCATTGCGGGCGACACCGTCGTCGGCCCCGACTCGCCGTTCCGTCTTCACTACCTCAAGCCCTACGCCGAGGCGGCCCGCACGTGGCTGCACGCCGAGGCCGAGGTCGTCGACACCACGCGCCTCACGCCCGCCCAGGCCGCCCTGCAGATCGCGGAGGCCGTCAAGGATTGAAACGAACGGCGTGCGGCGTCACGGCCTCGCAGGTGCCAAGGGGCCCGCCTTGGTGACGACCGGTGTGCTTCGGCCGAATCGGGAAACGGGCAACACCTCACGAGCCGCCGCGTCGGTCGCGCTCCGCTCCGTGGCCGACGGAGACGCCCAGGCGGTCGGCGAGGGACGTGAGGGCCGTGCCGAGCGGAAGGGCCACGCGGGTGGCAGCCAGCTGGTCACCGCGGGTCGGGTCCCGGTTGACGATCAGTACCGGCGTTCCCGCCTCGGCCGCCTGTCGGACGAACCGGAGGCCGGACATCACCGTGAGTGAGGAACCCAGGACCAGCAGTGCGCTCGCCCGGTCGACCAGCCGTCGACAGTGCTCGACCCGTGGCGGCGGGACGTTCTCGCCGAAGAACACCACGTCCGGCTTCAGGACGCCGCCGCAGTCGGTGCACGGCAACACCCGGAACCCCTCGACCTGCTCGTCGCTGAGGTCGGCGTCGCCGTCGGGATTCATCCCCGCGGCCACCGGCTCGAAGCCCGCATTGGCCTCTTCCAGTCGCTCGGCCAGTGTGCGACGCGGGCTGAGGGCACCACAGGAGAGGCAGATGACACGGGCCAGGCTCCCGTGCAGTTCCACCACGTGCTCGCTGCCGGCGGCCTGGTGCAGACCGTCGACGTTCTGGGTGATCACTCCCGAGACCAGGCCGTGGTGGGCGAATGCCGCCACGGCCCGGTGCCCGGCGTTGGGGCGCGCCCGACCGAACGTGCGCCAGCCGAGGTGGCTGCGCGCCCAGTAGCGGCGTCGCGCCCGTGCGCTGCCGGTGAAGTCCTGGTACGTCATCGGAGTGTGCCGCCGCAGGCTGCCGCCCTCGCCGCGGTAGTCGGGGATGCCCGATTCCGTGGAGAGGCCCGCGCCGCTGAGCACCAGCACGTCCTTGGTGCCCAGCGCATCGACGACCGGCCCCAGGTCCGTGGTGCCCGGCGGCAGGTCCTCGGTGGGCGTCCAGCTGAGTGTGGGGCGCATGCGCATGCAGCCCAGGGTACGGAACGGCCCGCGCCCCCCGCTCGTCCCGCGCCCGGAGGCCCAAGGAGCCCCACCGAAGCCGAAGGGGCCCGCCGAAGCCGGGAAGTCCTTTGCGGGATCGGATGCGTCACGCAGCGTGGGGGAGGGGCTGCCGTCGGGTGCGCGGTCCGGGCAGGCCCCGGACCGCGTGGCTCCGGCATGGCCGCGGGTGGGGAACAAGGCAATCCGGTGGCGCGCGGCGAGGAGATCCGCAAGGCTCGCCCCCATGGTCTCGGTACTGCAGAACGTGGCGATCGACTGTGCGGATGCCTATGAACTGGCCCGGTTCTGGAGCGGAGCGACGGGCCGCCCGCTCCACCCCGACGCCAGACCGGGGGACCGGGAGACGGAGGTGCTGCTGACGGAGGGACCGGTGCTGTACTTCAACCAAGTGCCGGAGCCCAAGACGATCAAGAACCGGATCCACCTGTGTCTGCGGCCCGAGAGCTCGCGCGATCAGGAAGTGGAACGGTTGCTGGCCCTCGGCGCCCGCTTCGTCGCCGACCACCGGAACCCCGACGGCTCGGGCTGGGCGGTCCTCGCCGACCCCGAGGACAATGAGTTCTGCGTCCTACGCAGCACGTCCGATCGAGCCGGTACGGACTCCTGACCCCCGGAGCGGTGGCCGACGCCCGGTGGGCCTCGCACGCACGGGCAAAGAGGAGCGGGTCCGAGGGCGTAGCCTGCCCCCGGACCCTGTTGATGCCGCTCCCCATCGCACGCCGGCACGCTTGAGGACCCGGGTCATTCGTCATTGCGTCGCGTCCTGCCGTTGGACCACCGCCGATCGAGCTCGGCGGACCAGATTCGAACTGGCATTTCGACGCACCAGGGCCCGGGCCCGGTCGATCCGGCGATGAGCGGCGCATGCTGAGTCTGGAGCAATAGTCTGAGATTGACCGCGGTCTGCCTCTGCCTGTTTGGGCCACCCCGGCGAGAAGTGCCGGGGGGAGGAGTCGAACCCCCACTGGAACCGCAGATGTCACGACAAGGCTCAGCTTCAGCTTTGCGCTCCTCGCGCACCCCGGCCGCGTCCTGCGGCCGGGGAGTCCATGGCGTCCCGGCTACCCGAAGAGGTAGCCGAAGACGGCGTCACCGACCCGCTGGTCGGTGACCTCGGTGCCGTTCGCTTCCTCGCGGGCGAACTTCACCGCCTGCTGCAGCTTCTCCACGCGCTCCAGCAGTTCCTTGATCCGTCGGGCCGGTAGCGCGCCCGAGAACTTCACCGTGGTCCAGTAACCGACCGGCACGTCCTCGTAGTAGACCTCGACCTGTGCCGGATGCCTGTCCGTGGCCTCCGCCTTGACGTGGTTGCGCGGGACCTTCTTTGTGCGGACCGTGCGCACCACTTCGGTCTTCCAGGCATCGGTCGACGGGTCCTGCGTCCACGACTCGGCGGCGTCCAGCACGGGCAGCTTGCGGACGAAGGTGTTGATGTCGGCGAGCTGCTTCTCCAGGAACAAGAGGTAGGCGACGGGAGCCCGCTCCACGAGCACCCGCCCGTCGACCGTGACGTCCGCACGGGCCTCGCAGTTCGCCCAGTCCTTGGTGGCCGTCACATCGAAGAGACGGGTCAACGCCCGTGCGGTGTCCCGCAGTACGTCCTCCGCCTTCACCTGCACCAGCGTCGACTCGGGCGGCAACTGCTCGCCCTCCTCGTCCTTCGGCTGGTACGTGCGGGAGAGTCCGGCGAGCAAAGCGGGCTTCTGCAGACCGTGATGCGCCGCCGTCAGGTCCTGGTGCGCCCGGGACTTGACGCCCTTCTCCACTGCGATGATCTGATTGAGTTTCGTTGCCACGTCGTCGACTCTAGGACGCGCACCGGGCCCGGTCGAACCATTTTCCACCGGGCCCGGTCCCGCCCGCAGGAGCGGTGCAGCGGTCATTCGGGCCGGTTGAAACGGCGAGCGGCCCAGACCAGGGCGATGGCCCCGGCCGCCAGGAGGAGACCGGCCTCCAGCGGCAGCGGCGGCTGGTGACCGGCCCATTCGATGCCGCTGACACCCGCCTGATCCGGCACCCGCAGCACGATGGTGCGGCGGAGCATGTCGACCGCATAGGCGAGGGGGTTGGCCGCGGCGAGCGTGTGGGCCCAGCCGGGCAAGGCGCTCAGTGGGAAGAAGCCGCCGGAGAGGAACAACAACGGCATCATCACGAGGCCGAGCAGGGTGTGGAACGTCTCGGCCCTGCGCAGGGTCACGGCCAGGGCCAGGGCCAGGGAAGTGATCGTGAAGGAGGCCAGCACCATGCAGCCGAGGAGCAGGACCAGGAGGACCGGGTCGTAGGGGAGGCCGACGACACCGGCCAGACTCAACAGCACCGCCCCTTGGACGGTGGCGGTCAGGGTGCCTCCGGCGCAGTGACCCAGGAGCAGGGTGGAACGGTGTACCGGCGCCATGAGGAGCTCGCGCAGGTAACCGATCTCCCGATCGGTGATCATCCGGATGCCGACCATGATGGCCGGGGTCTGCACCGTCATCATCAGCATGCCGGGAAAGAGGTAGCTCTGGTAGCTGACGCCCAGGGAGGACTGGGGAATCAGGGCGGCCAGTCCGCCGCCGAGGATCACGAGGTAGAGCAAGGGGTGGATCAACAGCAGCGCCGTGTGGGTGCGTTGACCGGCCAAGCGAAGCAGATCGCGGTGGATCAGGGCGTGGACGGCGCGCAACTCGCGCCGCAACCGGGTGCCCCGGCGGGCGTCGGGCGCGTCCGGAACCTGCCAGGAGAGCGTGGTCATCGGCTGCCTCCGGATTCCCTCGCGGCCGCGTGCGCACCGGTGCCGACCGTGCTCGGGCCTGCGGTGTGCCCTGCGTCCAGGCTGCGGCCGGTGTGGTGGAAGAAGACGTCGTCGAGCGTGGGCGGGGTCGCGGACGCGGAGCGCACGGCGATGCCCCGCGCCTCCAGGGCTGCGCACAGACGCGGGATCCATCCGCTGCCGTCCGGCACCCGGAGGGAGATGCCCTCCGCCCCCATGGTGACGGCGCCTTCGGAAGGGGCGACCTGACGGACGACCCGGAGGGCCGCAGCGTCGTCACCGGTGTGGAGGAGGACCCGGTCGTCCCCGATCGCGCTCTTCAGGCCCTGGGGGGTGCCCCGGGCCACCAGGCGACCGCGGTCGATGATCGCGATGCGGTCACAGTTCTCCGCCTCCTCCAGGTAGTGGGTGGTCACGAAGAGCGTGCTGCCCTGGCTCTCGCGCAACATGCGCAGGTGCTCCCAGACCTGGGCACGGGCGTGCGGATCGAGGCCGGTGGTCGGCTCGTCCAGGAAGAGGACCTCGGGCGCGTGCAGCAGCTGACGGGCGATCTCCAGACGGCGGCGCATGCCGCCTGACAGGGTGCGCACGGGGGAGCGGCGACGGTCGGTCAGGTCGGCGGTCGAAAGCACCTCGGCGGCACGTTCGCGGGCGCGGCGACGGGACAGGCCGAAGAGCCGGGCATGAATGTGCAAGTTCTGTTCGACCGTCAGATCGGGGTCGACTGCGCTGTGCTGGAAGAGCATGCCGACCCTTTGACGGACCTGATGGGCTTGGGTCAGCACATCGGCTCCGGCGACGGTGGCGGCGCCGCCGGTGGGGCGGGCCAGCGCGCACAGCATGGCGATGGTGGTGGACTTGCCCGCCCCGTTGGGCCCGAGGAAAGCGAAGGTCTCGCCCTTCAGCACGTCCAGGTCCAAGCCGTGCACGGCATGGGTGAGGGTGCCCTCCGGACCCGGGTAACTCTTGAGGAGACCGCGCGTGCGGACGGCATACACCGGATTCGGGGGTTCGCGCGGGTCCGCGGGAGCGGCGGCCGTCATGAGGGCCGCTGGGGCGAGATCGTCATCACCGGCAGGTCGCTGCATCAGGTCTGGTCCTCGTCTGTGGGGTCACCGGCCGCGGACGGATCACGCGCCGGATCGATCCATGGGTCCGGCCGGCGGCTGCCCGGGACAGCCGCCGGCCGGATGGTGCTGGGGGTCTTACGCGCAGCTGATGCCGATGCAGACGGTGTTGAGGAGGGTCAGCAGGCCGACGCACTCGCACGTCGCGGCGAACGGCGCGCCGTCGACGCCGACCGGGTCGGTCTCCGGAAGAGCGTGGAGGTGGGCGAGCAGCTCGATGTCCTTGTTCTCCATGGGATTTCTCCTTCTTCTCTGAGATGGCGGCGGAATGATTTCCGTCGCTCGACCCGGTATCCGGACGGGCCGGTGCCGGGGGTCTGTGGGACGGATCCGCAGGAGGGCAGGACATCCTGCGGATCCGTTGTTCCGGTGGGGCGCGGGGTTCCCGCACGGGGGTGTCGAGCGCGTGGGGAACACATCAGGCGGGCCCCGTCGGCGAAGGGACGTCCGCGGTTCAGGCCGTCGCCCGGACCATCCAGTGGCGAGGGCCGGAGTGCCGGAGCCGCAGGAGGAAGGCCAGGATGCCGGCGGACCCGTCGCTCCAACTGGTCGAGACGTCCCCGTACTCGGTGGGGAAGACGATGTGACCGCGTCGCCGCGCGCCCTCGGTCAGGACGAGGCGGGCCACCTCGGCCGCCAGCGCCCGGTAGCTCGGGTCACCGGTGGCGTCGGCCATGTCGAGGAGGAAGTCACCGTTCCCCGCCAGCCCGTGGCATTGGGCCAGCGCAGCACGGGACGAGCGCTCGGCGACGGCGTGCGTACTGCGTCGGGCCAGGTCGCCGAACCTGTCGTCCCCGGTGGCCTGCCACAGGCGGACGAGGAAGCTCCCGATCCCCGCCGCGCCGTGGCACCAGTACGCGGCCGTGGGCACGTCTCCGGACTGGGCGGGCCACTGGGCGGCTTCGCCGGAGCGGACGGCGTCGGCGACCAGTTGCTCACCGGCCCTGACGGCCAGCTCCATGTGCTCGGCGCGCTGCGAGACGGTCGCGGCACCGAGGAGGAAGCAGCCGATGCCGGCCGTTCCGTGTGCGAAGCCGAGATATCGCTTCCCGCCCTCCGGAGGGTCGGAGGACGCCGCTTCCCCCGGCACGGGCCACCCCACTCCGGTCGCCGCCGGGTCGACGGCGGAGGCCAGCCGGTCGGCCGCGGCGACGACCAGTTCGGCGAAGCGTGCGTCCCCGGTGCGCTGCCACAGGTGCAGGGCGGCGAGCCCGCTGCCCGCCGAGCCGTGGGTGATGTCGTAGTGGGGCGTCACCTGCTGGGGCGCGAGGGCCAGGTCCAGGGCGCGGTCGATCAGCCTGCGGTCGTCGATGGCGTGCCCCGCGTCATAGAGCGCCCAGGCGGTTCCACCGGCACCGAAGTGCAAGCCGGGGCGCGTGGAACCGGTACCGGCGCGGTCCGCGACCCAACGACCGGCGGTGGCGATCAGTTCGGGCAGGCGCGGGTCCCCGGTGTGCTCGAAGTACCGCGTCAGGACGGCCAGCACCCCGGCCGCACCCTGCTGCACGGTGCACGGGTCGGTCTCGCCGGCCCTCGTGGACACCGGCCACAGCCTCCGGTCGTCCGATGGATCCATCGATGCGACGAGGTGCTCGACCACGCCGGCCACCAGCGCGTCCTGCGCCTGTTCCTCCTGCGCGTCGGCGTCCCGTACCGCGTGGGCGTCCGCGCGACCCCCGGCACCCGACACCTCCACGGTGACGACGCGGGGCCGCACCGCCGGAGCCTCCTTCCGCAGGACCTCGCGGGCCCTGTGCGGGTCCCAGCGCGCGGCCGGGTCGTCCCGCATCAGTCCCAGCAGCATCTCCACCACGCCGTCCGACAGCCGGAGCGGTCCGGCGCAAGCCGTCAGCCAGGACGCCAGTCGCTCCTCCTCCGGCCTTTCGGCGGGCTCCTCCGGCAAGAGGTTCGGGACCTTCCCCGCCAGGACGAAGCACGCGGTGGCGCCGAGACTGTAGTAGTCGGCCGTCGGACGGACGGGTGCGTCGACCAGGCGCTCGGGGGCGCTGAAGCCGGGCGTTCCCACCCGGGTCGGCAGGGCGGCCTCGTCCTGGAGGACGGCGAGCTCCAGGTCGATGAGGCGCAGTTCGCCGTCCGGACGGACCATGACGTTGCCCGGCGTGAAGTCCCGCAGGACCAGGCCGCGGGCGTGCGCCGCCGCGACGAGGTCCACCAGGCGTGCCACCTGTGCCAGGGCGTCGACGCGGTAACGCTCACCGTCCGCATCGCGGAAGTGCTCGGCGACCCAGGTGCGTAAGGTCACGCCCGGCACCTCCTCCTGGGCCAGGAACAGGTGCTGGCCGTGCTCGAACAGGGCCAGCGACTCCGGGGCCAGCCCCGAGCCCTTGAGCCGGTCCAGCGTTCGTGCCTCGGCGCGCAGCCAGTCCCGGACGTCACCGCCGGATGCGTCGCCCTCCACGTGCGGCCTGGCTTCCTTGATCACCACACCCGCGCCGGTGGGGACGTCGCTGCCGCGGTACACGCCGCCCTTGTTCGTCTGCCGGATCGCCTCCCGCACCGCGAAGCGACCGCCGAGCACGACCGGTCCGGCCGCCTTCTTCTCGTTGCGCGGTGCCACGGGCGCCACGGCGGGGAAGGGGGAGACGGCCCAGGACGGCGGAGCGTACTGCCCGGTGCGCTTGTCCTCCACGGGGTTGCCGTCGGGATCCTCGATGAACCACACCAGGAGGCCGTCCTCCGACAACCGTCGCCGTCCGACGAACGCCCCGTAGCGGTAGTGCACCAGGCTCTGCACCGCGTACGGCTGGTCGGACAGGATCCGTGGCCCCGCGAGCCCCGCGGTGGCCTGGTGCAGGTCCCGGGCGAGCTCGGCCGCCTCGGCATCGGAGCACGGGTAGACGGTGATGAACTTGCCCGAGCTCCCCCGCGGCGTGGCGCGAGAGTTGAGGGCGCTCACCTGCTCCAGGGACCGGGCGAACTTGAACCCCGACCCTCCTGCCAGCAAGACCCCCAGCGCCCTCTTCAGGACCTCGGGCGCCGAAGCGGCCGTTGCCGACAGGTGCAGCTTCCACCCCTGAGCACGTTGTACCCCGGAGGGGGAGGAGACCCGGCACCACATCTCGTCGGTGTCGACCGCCCACCGCGCGTCCGAACCCGTCGCGCGGAGTGCCTGGTGGAGAACGTCTTCCAGTTCAACTTCGGTAGCGTGACTCGTCATTGCGTGTCCCTCTCAACGGTGAGAACCGCCGTTGGCAGGAAGGTGCCCGATCGCATAACCAGACCAACACACTGCCACCCGTATTCACTTGATCCAGCGAGCGCTCAGCGCTGTAACCCTGACAAGAGGCGCGCCCGGCGCAGTCAGAGGCGCATCAATGAAGCTCCGTCAGATGCCCTCTCCACGGAGGGAAAATTGCTGGTCAGAGCGGTGGGCGCGTCATGGCGCCCAGGGCGCGGGCGGCGCCCCACCGGATCGCTCGTCGGCGGGCCGGGGTTTTCCCGCCCGCCTCGCTCCCCGCACGGCGCAGATGGCCGAACGGCCCGCGGAGGACGGACCCCGCCGCGTCGCGGGGGCCACGGGACCGGGTGGGGAAGGATGGCCGCAACGGCCCGGCGTCCCGAGGGCAGGGGCGGACGCGGCCCCGTCGCAGCAGGGAGAAGCACATGGCGATTCAACGGATGGACAACGTCCTCTTCGTCGTCGACGACCTCGACGCCGTCCTCTCGTTCTTCGTCGAACTCGGAATGGAGGTGGAGGGACGGATGCCGGTCGAGGGCGAATGGGTCGAGCGCGTGATCGGGCTGACCGGCGTCCGGCAGGAGATCGCCGTGCTGCGCGTCCCGGACGGCCCCGGCCGGATCGAACTGGCGAAGTTCCACACGCCGGAGGCGGTCGGCGGTGAGCCGCCGAACCCGCCGGTGAACGCACGGGGAATCCGTCGCGTCATGTTCGCCGTCGACGACCTCGACGAGGTGCTCGCCCGGCTCCTTCCCCGGGGCGGGGAGCTCATCGGCGAAGTGGTGCGGTACGAAGACGCGTACCGGCTCTGCTACGTGCGCGGTCCCGAGGGCATCATCGTCGGGCTGGCCGAGCAACTCGGCTGAAGTCCCGGCGGTCGCGCGTTCGGTCGGGTGGAGCCCCCGGGGGACGTGTGGGGTGCACGGGGGAGAGGGCGAGGGCACGGACCATCGCCGCGTCGGCACCGAGGAAGCCCCGGGAGCTCCCCGGGGCGCGGTCGTCGTCGAGGCGGTGCGGGCCTTCGCCTGCGCGACCGTCACGCTGACGACACGCGGTGCGGCGGACGGTGCCCGCCCGCGGCCCGCCCCCGCCGTCGACCCACGGACCGGGCTTCGACGTCCGCGGCGGACGGGTCCCCGCCCGCCGGATCGATCGGTGGCGCGCCTGCACGGCCTTCCGTCCGGGTGGCGCGGCGAAGCCGCACGGGCAGGAGTCGCCGTGCCCACGGGCCTGTTCTAGCGTGGAAGCAGGGGCGCCTGTTTCGCGAGGCCGAGAGGAGTGGTCACCATGGCGGGCCGCACGCGGAGCGAAGTCGAGGCGGAGATCAAGGAGACGCTGGGGCTCGTTCCCCACTTCTTCTCCCGCATCCCCGATGACCTGCTGGACCACGAGTGGGAGATCTTCAAGAAGCTGGAGCTCGGCGAGACGCTGATTCCGAACAAGTACAAGGAACTGATCGGGATCGCGCTGCACTCGGAGACGAAGTGCCGCTACTGCACGCTCTTCCACACCGAGGCCGCGAAACTGTTCGGCGCCACGGACGAAGAGATCCAGGAAGCGGTCCACTACGCGAAGAACAGCCTCGGCTGGAGCGGTTACCTGAACGGCATCCGCGAGGACTACGACGACTTCGAGCGGGAACTCGGAGAGATCAAGGCCTACCTGTCGTCGAAGGGCTGACCCGTGCAGCTTGAGTGGGCAAGGCCCGGCATCCTGCGTGCGACGGCCCATCCCTTCGAGTTCGCGGCGTTGGTGGCCGCCGCTCGATTCGTGGCCGAGTCCGCTCCCTCCGACATTCCCGAAGAGTCGCTGGACCAGCTCAGAAACGTCCTCCGCGACTACGACGCGCAGGCGCGCCGCCTGCACGACACGTCCGGCCCGAACGGGGCCTGAAGGGGCCGATCGCCCTCCGGGGGCGCACGAGTGCGGCGTCGCGCCCGGAAGGACGGGGAAGAGCGGGTCCCACACGTCCGTACCGGTTCCTCAGCGAGGGCCGTCGGGTGCGGCTTCCGCTGCCGGCGCCGGTCCCGCCGACCCGTCCGGGGCCGTGCGGCACGCGCCGAACCGCGCGAGGTAGTGCCACACCTTCTTGACGGCCTGCGGGTCGTGGAGTCCGCTCCGTGCGGCATCCCCGACGATGCGCGGATCGAGCACGCGGTCGACGGCGATCCGGGTGCCCAGATCGACGTACTCCTGGCCGCGGTAGTCGGGGTGACGGCGGAGTTCCTCCACCTCGAGTCGGAAACCGGAGTGCCACTCGACGGGACAGCCGAGTCGCTGGGCCGCGGCCTCGACCGCCGTGCCCCGGTAGCAGGGGTCCAGGACCAGGGCCTCCGCATGGCGGTCCGGTCGTACCGGGCCGTGCACCTGCGCCTCGATGTAGTCGTCGAGCTCGTCCCGGCGGTCGGCGAGCGCGAGCTCGACGAGCCCGAGGCGGTCCGTGACGCCGAAGTCCGAGGGATCCGAGGAGCTGTCCGGGTAACAGAAGGTGGTCCGCACCAGCGTTTCTGCCGTCAGCCGGAAGTGGGCCGAGCCGAACCGCGGTGCCGCGCCGACCGGCTTCCGGCGAAAGTTCAGGGCCCCGTAGACGGGACGCTCGTGGGCGGCTGCTCCGTCGTACGCCCCGTTGAAGATCCGGCTCTCCCAGCGCCACCGGTCGCCACCGGGACGTGCGGTCAGTCCGCCGTTGCTGGTTCCGGTGACGAACTGGGAGCGGTAGAAGCCCTCCTCTGCCATGGCGTCCACGATGGGTTTGTCATCCAGCAAACGGTCCGGATGGAAGTTGAGGGTCACCCGCAGGCTCGGGTCCACCGGAGGGCCCGACGCCAGCTCCGTGACGTGCTCAAGGGCTCGTTCCTGCGACGTCCGGGAGGTCGTGTGGCGCATGCGCACAGCATCTCCCCGATCGGTCGACCGGCGCACGTGGATTGTCCCTCGACGGTCCGTCCGCGTGCCGTTGGGCCCGCACGCCCGTGGGCGGGGTGGTGGTCACCCGCCCGCGGGCCGGGCAGAACCGGAGGGTGCGAGATCCGCCCACAAGGCCGTGGCGTCCGCCGAGAGCGGTGCCGCCGCGTGGTTCGGAGCCTTTTCGTCCGCGTGCCACCACAGGCCCTGACCGGGGGCGAGGACGCTCGTGCCGTCACCGGTCCGCCAGCGACCGCGTAGGACGTGGAGCACCCCGGCGTGACCGGGGGGCGGTGCCACGGGGGCGGTGACCTGCTGCACCCGGGCGGTCCACCGTCCCCGCCGCACCATGACGTTGAGCGCCCGGCACGCGCCGTCGGGAAGGTCGGCGTCGACGGCGAGGTCACCGGAGAACGCGAGCGGCTCGCCCGTGCGCGCCACCAGCGGGGTGCGCAGCCCGGGTGAGGACAGCCGCATTCCGTCCCCCGCCACCAGGGTGAGGGTCCGGTCGACCCCCGGGAACACCGAGAACGGCCCGCTCCGGTCGATGTCCGCCAAGCTGGCCCGCCATTCGAACACGCCCGCTCCCGCGGGGTGCGAGGCGATCTCCCGCGTCGCACCGCCTCCGTTGTGCCATCGCCCCGCCGTCAGCGTCTTGACGTCGAAGGCGTGCATCTGCGGGCTCCTGACTCGTGTGCGGTACCGGTCGTGCAGCACACCCGCACCACCACCGCGGTGGTGGTGCGGGAGGTGGGAGGTTCCCCTCCCGTGCGCCGGCCCTCGGGTTGGTGGACGAAGTGTATGCGGTGCCCCCTCGCGCCCGGACGGGAGCACGGGGGAGAGCGGGCTCAGGCGAGGGTGAGGAAGAGCTTCTCCAACTCCTCCTGGGTCATGGCGGGGGCGTCGGAGTCGTCGGTGAGGCACTGTCGCATTCCGCTCGCCACGATCTTGAACCCGGCGCGGTCCAGGGCGCGCGAGACGGCGGCGAGCTGGGTGACGACGTCCTTGCAGTCGCGTCCGTCCTCGACCATCGTGATCACTGCGGCCAGTTGTCCTTGTGCCCGCCGCAGCCGGTTCAGGACGGGCCGTACCGATTCTTCGTCCACGTGCATGGAGTCCTCCTTCGCCCCCTGCCTCTAGAATACCCCAAGGGGTATAAATCAGGACTTCGCCGGTTGTTCCTCTTGTTCCTCCACGGGGAGGGCGCGCGCCTCGGTCACGGAGGGGCGGGGGCGTGGGGAGCTCCGTCGTGTCCGCACCACGATCGCGCCGGCCAGTGCGGCTCCGAGTACGGCCCACGTGGCCGGCCGGGTCCACAGGGACGCGTCGAGCTGTTGCGCGAGCACGAAGACGCCCATGACGACGACGAACCAGCCGAACGCCGTGCGCAGTGCGTCCTGGGGAATGCGCCCCGCGAGCCGGCCGCCCACCAGACTGCCGACCACTGCCGCCGCGGTGACGAGCAGGGCCAGGCCCCAATCGACCTCGACGCCGGAGAGGTGCCCGGCCAGCCCGGCGAAGGACTTCATGCCGATCACGAGCAGTGAGGTGCCGACCGCAACGCCCATCGGCAGCCCGCCGAGGACGGCGAGTGCGGGGACGACGAGGAAGCCGCCGCCGGAGCCGACCAGGCCCGTCACCGCGCCCACGACGAGCCCTTCCACCGCAATGTGCTTCAGGGGCAGGTCGGCGTGGGCCCGCCGCGCCTTCTCCCGACCGGGGCGGGGCTTGCGGAGCATCGCCGCTGCCGTTGCCAGCATCATCAGGGCGAAGGAGACGAGCAGGAGCGTGCCCGGGACGTACTCGGCGAGCCGTCCGCCGCCGTAGGCGCCGACCATGCTGAAGGCGCCGAAGAGCAGCCCGGTCCGCCAGCGGACCCGGTGGGCCCGCGCGTGGGGGACGAGTGCGGCGAGGCTGGTGACGCCGACCACGAAGAGCGAGGTGGCGATCGCCTCCTTGGTGTCCTGCCCGGCCAGGTAGACCAGGATCGGCACGGTCAGGATCGAGCCGCCGCCGCCGAGGACGCCGAGGCTGACGCCCACGAGCAGGGACGCCGCGATGACCAGGGCGGTCACGGGGTGCTCCGCAGCTCTGCGATCACGGTGCGGATGTCGGGGCGCGGGCCGCGGTTGTACGGCAGCTTGGAGAGCATGACGCCCATGGCGCAGGAATTGCTGAGGGCCGCGTAGGTCAGGCCGGCACCGATCGCGGTGCCGATGAGGTGGGCGCCCGGGACGAAGAGGCCGACGAGCCCGGTGGCCAGGACGATCGAGCCCGCCACGAGGCGGACCTGACGCTCCATGTCCCAGCGCTCCGGACCCCGGTTGAGGGGTGCTCCGGCCGTTTCCCAGGCAGTTATGCCGCCCTCCAGGACCCGGAGGTTGGGCAGGCCCGCCTCGGCCAGGGCCCTTTCGGCCTGGGTGGCACGCGTCCCGGAGCGGCAGACGAGCACGACGTCCTCGTCCAGGTGGGTCAGGAGCTCGGTGCGGTGCTCGCGCAGGGTGCCCAGGGGCACGTTGTACGAGCCCGGGATGTGCGCCGTCCGGAACTCGCCCGGCGTGCGCACGTCGAGCAGTCGCGGAGGCCGCCCTTCCTGGACGAGCTGGTGCAGCACGGTGGGGGAGAGGGTGGACGAGGGGGCGGTGTTCATGGGACTCCGTTTCGCGAAGGGCCCTCGGGCCCGTAGGGGTGCGGGCGAGGGGGTGGGCCCCGTGTTCCACGGGGCCCGGAGGCGGTGGGTGCGGTCAGACGCCGAGGGGTTCGGTCGTCGAGGGTTCCGTCAGGGCCCAGGCGGCGTATCCGCCGAGGACGTCGGAGACGTCCCGGAAGCCCTGCTGCCGCAGGAGGCTCGCCGCGATGGAGGAGCGGTGGCCGCCGGCGCAGTGCAGTACCAGGGGCTGGTCGGCGGGCAGTTCCTGGGCGCGGTGCGGGAGTTCGCTGAGCGGGATGTGCAGGGCGGACTCGATGAAGCCGTTCGCCGCGCGCTCGCCGCAGGTGCGGACGTCCACGACGACCGGCGGTCGCCCTCCGGCCAGGACGGTGCGCAGGTGGGCGGCGGTGATCCGACTCGCGGGGGTGACGTCGTCGGCCAGTGCCTCCAGGGCGTCCTCGGGGTTCCGCAGATAGCCGACGACCCGGTCGAAGCCGATCCGGGCGAGACGGGTGACGACCTCTTCCTCCCGGTTCTGCGGCGCCATGACGACCAGCTCGGCGGCCGGGGCGAGGACGGTGCCGGCCTGCTCGGCGAAGCGACCGTCTGCGGGCACGTTCACCGCGCCCCGCAGGTGTCCGGCCGCGAACTCCTGCGGATCGCGGGCGTCCACCACGATCGCGCCCGCGGTCCGCAACGCGGTGAACTCGGCGAGGTCCAGCGGGCGGGGGGCGGAGCCGTCGAAGCGGGCGCGCTCCTTGCGGTTGAGCTCGGCGTCGTACGCGAAATAGCCGGGGGCGGCCGACTGGCCGGCGGTGACGAGCGCGACGAACTCCTCGCGCCCCATCGGCGCGCAGGCGTAGTTGGTCGCCCGCTGCTCGCCGATGGTCGACTGCTTTTCGGTCGACAGGTTCTTGCCGCAGGCCGAGCCGGCGCCGTGGGCGGGGAAGACGCGGACCTCGTCGGGCAGGGTCATCAGCTTGTTCTGGACGCTGTCGTGGAGCATCGCGCCGAGCTCCTCGGCGGTCACCCCCACCGAGGCGAGGAGGTCGGGACGGCCGACGTCGCCGATGAACAGCGCGTCGCCGGTCAGGACCCCGTACGGCACTTTGTCCTCGGCGCGCTCGTACACGAGGACGCTGATCGACTCCGGGGTGTGTCCCGGGGTCTCCAGGACCTCCAGCGTGACGTCGCCGAGGGAGATGCGCTCGCCCTCGGAGAGCTTGCGGATCGGGTACTCGGTCTCGGCGTTCCGGCCGTAACCGATCCAGGCGCCGGTCTCGTCCGCCATCTCCAGGTGGCCGGCCACGAAGTCGGCGTGGAAGTGGGTGTTGATGACGCCGACCACGGTGAATCCGTGGGCGGCGGCATCGGCCAGGTACTCCGAGACGTCTCGACGGGGGTCGACGACCACCGCTCGCCCCGTGCGCTCGTCGGCGATCATGTACGAAGCCTGGGAGAGGCAGTCGAGGTAGTACTGGGTGAAGAACACGGCAATCCCTTCGTGAGGAGCACACGCCGAGGGGCGTGCAGGGGTGTGGGGGTGCAGGGCGGCTGCGCGCCCGGTGGGCCGGATCCGGGCGCCGTCTATGCGGCGCGGGCGGTCGTGCCGTGCGCGAGCGGGCGTCCGGTCCGGGCCCAGCCCGCGGTTCCGCCCGCGACGGACACGGCGTCCATCCCGAGTGCAGCGAGGTGCTCGGCGGCCCAGAGGCTCCGGTTGCCGCTGGCGCAGATCACATAGACGGGCCGGTCGCCGGGCAGACCGCCGAGGGCGGAACCGAGGGTCGAGAGCGGGGTGTTCAAGGCTCCCGGCACGTGCCCGGCCGCGTACTCGTCGGTTTCGCGGACGTCGATGACGAACGCTCCGTGGGCGAGCTCGGCAGCGAAAACGTCCAGATTCACTTCACGCATCGAGACATCCCTTGCTGTGATACCCCCCCGGGTATTTACGTACTCGACCGTAAGGGGACTCCGTCAGGAAGTCAAATACCCCCATGGGTATTGAGAGGGAAGGGGGAGGTGATCGCTCCGGGATACGCATTTGATACCCATAGGGGTATTCTGGCCTGCGGCTATGACGTCTGCTGGCAGGCGGGACCGTCAGTGATCTTGCGCCCCGGCAGTCAGGGACTCCCGGGGAAGGCGCCCGCGGGTGCCACCCGCACGGGTACGTCCGTGACCGGCCCGGGCGCACACCACCCGGCCGCCGTCCGGCCGAAGAGGAAGGGAGAACCACCCCTCGTGAACGCCACGCGCACCACCGCGGCACCGACCGGGACCCCCGGCCACCCCGTGCGCCTCGGGCTCCGGGAGAACCGGCTCCAGTTCTCCCTGCTCGTCATCGTCAGCGCTGCCGTGGGCGGCCTGGTGGGCCTGGAGCGCACCACCGTTCCGCTCATCGGCACCGACACCTTCGGCCTCACCAGCGACCTGGCGGTCTTCTCCTTCATCGTCGCCTTCGGCCTGACCAAAGCGGTCACCAATCTGGCAGCCGGAGCGCTGACGGCCCGCTTCCGCCGCAGACAACTCCTCCTCGCCGGATGGCTGATCGGCGCCCCCGTCCCCTTCGTCCTGGCCTGGGCGCCGTCCTGGAGTTGGATCGTCGCCGCGAACGTCCTGCTCGGCCTCAACCAGGGCCTCACCTGGTCGATGACGGTCAACATGAAGATCGACCTCGTCGGCCCCGCCCGCCGCGGCCTGGCCACCGGCTTGAACGAGGCCGCCGGGTACACCGCGGTCGGCGTCACGGCCCTGGCCACCGGCTACCTCGCCACCGGCTACGGCCTCCGCCCCGTCCCGGAACTCATCGGGGTCGTCTTCGTGGTGGCGGGCCTCGCCCTCACCCTCGTGGTACGGGACACCGCCGCGCACGTCGCCCTCGAACTCGCCCGGCACGCCGAGCCCCTGCCCACCGGCGAGGACACCGGCCTGGCCCGGATCTTCGCGCGCACCTCCTGGCGCGACCGCTCCCTGCGCGGCGTCAGTCAAGCGGGCCTGGTCAACAACCTCAACGACGGCCTGACCTGGGGCGTCTTCCCCCTGCTCTTCACCGACCACGGACTCGGCCTCGCGGCCGTCGGCCTCATCAAGGGCCTCTACCCCCTCCTGTGGGGACTCGGGCAGATTCCCACCGGCCACCTCGCCGACCGCATCGGTCGCAAACCCCTCATCGTGACCGGAATGACCGTCCAGGCCGCGGGCTTCGTGCTCGCCCTCGCCCTGCTCGACCGCCCGCTGCTCGCGGGGATCCTCTCCGCCGTCGCCCTCGGACTCGGCACCGCCATGGTCTACCCCGCCCTCATCGCCTCCCTGGCGGACCACACCCACCCCTCCTGGCGCACCAAGGCCCTGGGGACCTACCGCTTCTGGCGCGACCTCGGTTACGCCGTCGGAGCCCTGGTCGCAGGGGTTCTCGCGGACGCCCTCGGCATCAACGCCACGATCATCGCCGCCGCCCTCCTCACCGCGGCGTCGGGTGCCCTCGCCGCCCGCTGGATCACCGAACGCGCGGAGCCCTGACGACTGCCTGGAGCACGGTTCGGACCCCGGCCGGACACCGTGCGTGCCGCCGGTCCCGCCCGGGCGCGACCGTTCCCTTCCGATCGGCCTCCAGTCGACGGCCCTCCCCGCCGGGCACCCGGGCGCAGCGGGGCGCGGCGCACCCGGGAGCACCCCACCGGTGGACGGGGGCGCGCCCGACACGGGGCGAGGGGTCGCCCGCGTTCGACGGGCGGCCAGACCATAGGGTGGGCCCATGCCAAGAAGCTCACCTACGGTCGCCCTCGCCGCGCTCCTCGCCGGAAACGAGCGCTTCGTCTCGGGCGCGCCCGACCATCCCAACCAGGACGCCGCCCGCCGCTCCCAGCTGGCTCCCGGGCAGGACCCCTTCGCCGTCATCCTCGGCTGTTCCGATTCGCGGCTCGCCGCCGAGATCATCTTCGACCGGGGGCTCGGCGACCTGTTCGTCGTGCGCACCGCCGGCCACGTCCTGGGCACGGAGGTGCTGGGCAGCGTCGAGTACGCGACCAGTGTGCTCGGTGCGCGACTGGTCGTCGTGCTCGGCCACGACTCCTGCGGCGCCGTCGCGGCAGCCCGTGAAGCGGTCGAACACGGTCTCAAGACCGGAGGGTTCGTGCGGGACGTCGTCGAGCGCGTCACGCCCAGCATCCTCGCCGCGCGCGCAGCCGGTCTGACCGCCGACAGCGACATCATCGACGAGCACATCCGCCACACGGTGGACCTTCTGCTCGACCGTTCCCGGACGCTGTCGCAGCAGGTGGAAGCGGGCGAGGTCGCGGTCGTCGGTCTCGGCTACGCCCTCGCCGAGGGCAATGCGCGCCTCGTCACCGCGCGCGGCGTGGCCCTGGACGAGCAGGAAGCACCCGAAGAGGCCACAGCGAGCTCATGAGCACGTACTTCGACTGCTCCGACCCGGAGCAGAAGGCCGCCGGCCTCCTGGAGGCCGGCGCTGCCGTACGCCGGGGCGAGCTCGTGGTGCTCGCCACCGACACCGTCTACGGCGTTGCGGCCGATGCCTTCTCCCCGCAGGCCGTGGCTGCGCTGCTCGCGGCCAAGGGGCGGGGGCGCCACAAGCCCTCCCCCGTGCTCGTGGACTCTCCGGCGGCGCTCCAGCAGCTGACCGATGGGCTTCCCCAACCCGCCGAGGCGCTGATCCGGGCGTTCTGGCCGGGCGGTCTCACGCTCGTGGTGCGCCACCGGACGTCGTTGGACTGGGACCTCGGCGAGACCGGCGGCACGGTTGCGGTCCGGATGCCCGACCACCCCCTGGCGCTTGACCTGCTCTCGGCGACGGGCCCGCTCGCCGTGTCCAGCGCCAACCTGACCGACCGGCCCTCCCCCCAGGAGTGCGCCGAGGCACGACGCATGCTGGGGGAATCGGTCGCCGTCTACCTCGACGGGGGGCGCACGCCCGGTGCCGTCTCTTCGTCGATCGTGGACCTCAGCGGGGCGCAACCGCTCCTCGTCCGTGAGGGGACCCTCTCGGAGGCCGCCCTCCGAGAGGTGGTGCCCGCCCTCCGGCGGAAGTGACCTCCCCGCACACCGGGCTCCGGCCTCCTGTCCGTGGAGCCCCCACGGGAACGCCCCGGCCGGGGCCCGGTGATCGGCGACGTGCTCTCGCTCCGCGCGCCCCGCGGCGCGGCCGTACCTCCGTCCCGGTTCCCGCGCAGAGCGGCGAGCCGGGTGACGGCCGCGGTGCAGCCGATGCCGACGGCCAGGGAGACCACGAGCGCCAGGTGCTTCGAGACGCCGTCGAAGACCGGGTAGACCTGCCAGTGCGTCAGATAGATGGCGAGTGAACTGCCGGCCAGCAGACCCGCCGTCTGACTGAGGCGACGACTGCTCGGCAGCGTGCGGAACCACACCAGCAGGCAGAAGCCCACCGCGACGAACGACTCCCTGCGCGGCTCGCCGGGGAAGAAGCCCGGGAGGGCGGCCAGGGCGATCACCGTCACCAGCAGCCGGTCCATCGGGGTGCGCGTCCTCGCCGCTGCCCAACCGAGGGCGAAGAGCCAGAACACGGTGACCGCATCGGTGATCTGGGCCCGGGCCGGGAGGCCCACCAGTTCGTAGCGGGCGAGCAGGCCGATCCCGGCCAGGGCGAGCGGCAATCCGAACGGGAAGCCGCGTTCCAGGCGGTGGACGGTGGGGACGGCCAGCAAGGCCGTCACGGCCAGCAGGATGTAGACGAGGGCCTCGACGAACCAGAGGTGGATCCCCGACCCCATGTCCTCGGGCCGGAGCGCATTGTGCAGCAGGAAGACGTTGGACAGGCCGTAGTCATCGGTGATGAGGAGCGCGAAGGCGGTCCAGGCCATGGTGGGCACGGCGATCCGGGCGATGCTGCGGGCCGAGCGGCGCGTCCGCTCACGGCGCTCGGGCGAGGCGAGCAGGAAGCGGGCGAAGTTGAACCCGGCCACGGCGAGCAGGAGGTGCGCCCCGCCCCGGACCTCGAAGACCCGGATGTGCGAGCCGACGATGCACACGATGGCCGCCGCACGCAGGATGACACTGGTCTCGACGCTCCGCCGCCGTGACCGTGCCTCCGGTGCCGGCTCCCGTCCGGCCGTTCCACCGTGCCCCTCCAGGTCGCGTATGGAGGTCAGGTGCCAGTCGAGGGGCAGACGGCCCAGGCGTCCCTCCAGTTGGAGGGACATCTCCACGTAGGACAGCGAGTCGCCGCCGAGGGAGACGAACGAGCTGTCCGGGGTCACGTCGGGCCGGTCCAGGATCCGGGCGTAGAGCGCGCACAGGTCGTCCGCGGCTCCGCCCTCGTCCGTCCGGGGCGTTTCGGCCGGGCGGGTCAGGGCCCGTACGGCCCGGTAGTCCGGCTTGCCCGTGGGCAGTCGGGGGAGCGCGGGCACCGTGTGGACGTGGACGGTCCGGGCGGGCAGGCCGCACGCGTCGACCACGCGTCTTCGTATCCGCCGGCGGTTCCGTTCCCGCCCGCCTTCCACGGCGATCGTGACGCCCTCGTCGTCGCCCGTGCACAGGGCGTCCAGACCGTGTCGTGCGAGCAGGGCCTCGATCTGCTGCGGGTCGATGCGCAGACCGAGGATCTTGAGGAAGCGGCTGCGGCGGCCCACGATCTCGTACAGGCCGGCCCCGGTGCGACGGGCGAGGTCGCCGGTGTGCAGGGCATCGACGGTTCGACCGAGGGAGAGGTCCTCGGGGGCGAGGGCGTAACCGAGCATGACGTTCGGGCCCGTGTAGACGAGTTCGCCGACGTCGTCCGCTCCGGAGGCCTCCTCGACCGGCTCCAGGTGGAAGGAGCCGCCGGGGACCGGGATGCCGATCGCCCCGGGGTGGTCGGCGACGAGGGCGGGCGGCAGGTACGCCATGCGTGCGGTCGCCTCGGTCTGGCCGTACATCACGAAGAGGTCCCAGCCCTGCGACCGCCCGAGTGCGGCGTACTGCGTGACCCGCTCGGGGGAGAGCCGCCCGCCGGCCTGGGTGACGTACCGCAGGCGGGGGAGGTCCATCTCGGCGAACCCGACCCGGTCGAGCAGGTCGAAGGTGTAGGGGACGCCGGCGAGCGAGGTTCCGCCGGCCTTGCGGAAGAGGTCCCAGAAGCAGGCGTCCGCGACGGAGAGGTCGGTCAGGACGATTCCCGCTCCCCGCAGCAGGTTGCTGTGGACCACCGAGAGTCCGTAGCAGTAGTACAGGGGCAGGGTGGTGGCGGCGCGGTCGGTGTCGCGGATGTCGAGGTAGGCGGCGATCGATTCGGCATTGGACTGGAGGTTCTCGTACGAGAGCCTGACCAGTTTCGGGGAGCCGGTCGAGCCCGAGGTGCTGAGCAGCAGCGCCAGGTCGGGGTGGAGGGAGTGCGCGGAGCCGGACCGCCGTTCCTCGATCCGCGGTCCGTCCTCCGCCCCGGGGTGGACGACGACGTCGGGGTCGTACGCGGCGGTCAGCGCGGCGACGGCCTCCGGGTGGTCGCCCGGCACCAGCAGGGGCACGTGGCCGGCCGACAGCGCGGCCAAGTGGACGACGAGGGCCTCGACGGTGTTGGCCCCGGGGAGCAGGACCAGCCGTCGTTCGGGTCCCAGTCGTCGTGCGACCTCCTCGACCCGTCCGGCCAGCGCGCGGTACGAGAGTTCGCCGCCGGGGGTCACGACGGCGGTGCGGTCGCCGTGCACCGCGAGGTCGCGTGCGAGGGGGAGGACCCGGCCGTCGACGGCCGGGGCGGGCAGGAGCGTCATGCGCGCATCGTAGGTAAGCCTTTCCTTACCGAAAAGAGGGGGGTGTGGTTCCGGATGTCGAATCGCGACCTCGCCGTTACCAAAGACTGACTTGACCCTTAGGTTAGCTTTACCTTATCAATGCCCTATCCATAGGTTCGCTTGATAGATGACTGCAGGAAGGCACCACCCGTATGCGCCGCCCCACGGCCCGCACCCTCACCGCGTTCGCCGCAGCAGCCCTGCTCGGCCCCCTGCTCTCCGCCTGCGGCAGTGACGAGCCGGCCGACCTCGTCATCTACTCCGGTCGCAACGAGAACCTCGTCAAGCCGCTCATCGAGAGGCTGGAGGAGCACCTCGGCGCCAACGTCGAGGTCCGCTACGGCGCCAGCGCCGAACTCTCCGCCCAGCTCCTCGAAGAGGGCGACCACACCGAGGCAGGACTCTTCCTCTCCCAGGACGCGGGCGCCCTCGGCGCACTCTCCAAGGAGCAGCGCCTCGCCCCGCTCCCGCAGGCCACCCTCGACAAGGTCGCCCCGACCTACCGCAGCTCCTCGGGGGACTGGACCGGAGTCAGCGGACGGGTCCGTGTCCTCGGCTACCACCCGGGCCAGGTCCCCACCCCGCCGAACAGCGTCCACGAGCTCGTGAAGCCGGAGTGGAAGGGCAAGATCGGCTTCGCCCCCACCAACGCCTCCTTCCAGGCCTTCGTCACCGGCATGCGCGTCCTGGAGGGCGACGCCGCCGCCCGCTCCTGGCTCAAGGGCCTGAAGGCCAACGAACCCAAGGCCTACGAAAGCAACCTCAAGGTCCTGGACGCCGTCGACAAGGGCGAGGTCGCACTCGGCCTGATCAACCACTACTACTGGTACGAGCGGGCCGCGGAGACCGGTGCCGACAAGATCCAGGCGAGGGTGCACTACCTGCCCGAGGGCGACCCCGGCGGCCTCGTGAACGTCGCCGGTGTCGGCATCCTCAAGGGCGCCGACGAGAAGCAGGCCGCGTACGCCCAGAAGGCCGTCGACTTCTTCCTCTCCGCGGAATCCCAGAAGTACTTCGCCGAAGAGACCAAGGAGTACCCCCTGGCCGCCGGTGTGAAGGCAGCGGACGGAGTCCCACCGCTGGAGGGCCTCCAGCCGCCGAAGATAGACCTGGGACGGCTCGACTCCCTCAAGCAGACCCTGGACATGCTCCAGGACGTCGGACTCGTCTGAGGTGACCGCACTGGACGTCCCGCTCCGGACCGACGACGCCGCCCGCCCGGAGGGTGCTCCGGCATCCCGCGGGCGGGCGCGCGCCGCCGGTCGCCCCTCCTGGACCCTCGTCGTGCCCGCCACGGCGGCCGCCCTGCTGGCCGTCCTGCCCCTGGGCTACCTCGGTGTCCGCGCCCTCGAACACGGCCCCGCCCGCGCATGGGACACCATCGCCGGCGAACGCACCGCCGAACTGCTCGTGCGCAGCCTCGGCCTGGCCGCCGTCGTCGTCGCGGCGTGCCTGGCCATCGGCGTCTCGCTCGCCTGGCTGACCGTCCGCACCGCCCTGCCCGGGGCCCGCGCCTGGTCCGTCCTGGTCACCCTGCCACTGGCCGTCCCGAGTTACGTCACGGCGTTCGCCTGGCTGTCCGCGGCACCCTCGCTGGCCGGCTTCGCCGGCTCGGCGGTCGCACTGACCCTGGCGTGCTTCCCGTACGTCTACCTCCCGGTCGCCGCCGCGCTCCGCGGCACCGACCCCGGGCACGAGGAGGCGGCGCGCTCCCTCGGGCACGGACCGGTGCGCACCTTCCTGCGCGTCACCCTCCCCCAACTCCGCCCCGCCGCGGCCGGTGGCGGACTGCTCGTCGCGCTGTACGTGCTCTCCGACTTCGGTGCCGTCTCGCTCATGCGGTACGACACCTTCACCCGGGGGATCTACACCTCGTACCAGGCCAGCTTCGACCGCACCCCGGCCGCCGCCCTCAGCGCGGTGCTCGTGGTGATGACCGTGCTGCTCGTCGCTGCCGAAACCCGCACCCGCGGACGCGCCGACTACTCCCGCACCGGAAAGGGAACCGCACGGCGGATCGTTCCCGCCCGCCTCGGCCGGCTCCAGCCGCTCGCCCTCGCCTGGTGCACCGCGATCGTCACCCTGGCGGTCGGCTTCCCGCTCGCCACGCTCGGCTACTGGCTGGCCGTCGGTTCCTCCGCCACCTGGGACCCGGCCGCACTCACCGGCACCGCGCTCACCACGCTCGGCGTCGCCACCGGGGGAGCCGCACTCACCGCACTGCTCGCGCTGCCCGTCGGCATCATCGCCGCCCGCCATCGCGGCCGGCTCGCCCACCTCCTCGAACAGGCCGCCTACGCGGGCCACGCCGTTCCCGGCATCACCGTCGCGCTCGCGCTCGTCTTCTTCGCGGTGCGCTACGCCCGCCCCCTCTACCAGGAAACCCCGCTGCTGATCTGTGCGTACGCGGTCCTCTTCCTGCCCGTTGCCGTCGGCGCCACCCGAGCCGCCGTGCTCCAGGCACCACCGGTCCTCGACGACGTGGCCCGCTCGTTGGGGCGCAGCCCCTTCGGCGTCCTCCGCGAGGTCACCGTGCCGCTCGCGGCCCCCGGAATCGCCGCCGGCGCGGCCCTCACCTTCGTGGTCTGCATGAAGGAACTCCCCGCCACCCTGCTGCTGCGCCCCACCGGCATGGACACCCTCGCCACCCGACTGTGGACGGAAACCGGCACCGGATCGTTCGCAGCGGCTGCTCCGTACGCGGCGGCACTGATCCTGCTGGCCGCCGTCCCCTCGTACCTCCTCGGAAGGCACCGCACATGAACGAGCTAGAGGTACGCCGGGTCGTCAAGGGGTACGGCCCGGGGGCGCCGATCCTCGACGGGCTCGACCTGAGCGTTCCCGGAGGCGCGCTCGCGGCCGTCCTCGGACCGTCCGGCTGTGGCAAGACCACCCTGCTGAGGGTGATCGCGGGCTTCCTGAAGGCCGACTCCGGCACCGTCGCCGTCGCCGGCAGGACCCTCAGCGGCCCGGGCGTCCACTTGCCGCCCGAACGGCGTCGCATCGGGATCGTCCCCCAGGAGGGCGCCCTCTTCCCCCACCTCAGCGTGGCCCGGAACATCGCCTTCGGGCTCAGGGGCCTCGACCGGGCGGCCAAGCGCTCCCGCGTCGGGGAGATGCTCGATCTGGTCGGACTCCCCGGCTACGGCGAGCGGATGCCGCACGAGCTGTCCGGCGGTCAGCAACAGCGCGTGGCCCTCGCCCGTGCGCTCGCCCCCCGGCCCCACCTCGTGCTGCTCGACGAACCGTTCAGCGCGCTCGACAGCGGGCTGCGCGGTGTCGTACGGGCGGAGGTCCGGGCCGTGCTGCGGGAGAGCGGCGCCACCGGCCTGCTGGTCACCCACGACCAACAAGAGGCCCTGTCCACCGCCGACCTGGTCGCCGTGCTCCGGGACGGCCGCGTCGCCCAGTGCGCGAGCCCGCAGCAGCTCTACCACCGCCCCGTGGACCCCTGGCTGGCCTCGTTCGTCGGCGATGCGGTCCTCGTTCCCGGCACGGTCGAGAAGGACACGGCCACCACCGTCCTCGGACGGGTCCCCCTCGCGACCACCCCGGAAGGGCTCCGCGAGGGGGTCGTGCTGCTGCGCCCCGAACAACTCCGGCTCACCGGGCCGGAGGAGGCCGACGTCGAAGGCGTGGTGACCGAGGTGCGCTTCTTCGGGCACGACGCGATGATCACCGTGGCGGTCGACGGGCTCGACCGACCCGTCGACATCCGGACCTCGGGCCCGCTCCGTCAGGAACCGGGCCGGAGGGTCGGCGTCCGGCTGACCGGTCAGGCCACCGTCCACCCCCACCACGACTGAACCGTGCCCAGGGGCCCGCCGGAGCCCGACGCCGTGACGTCCCGGCCCCCCGGCCTGCGCCCCCGTCGCTCCTCCCCGCCCGCCGCGGCCCTCCGGGCGCCGACCCCACGGGAACGGGCCGCCGCCCCCGCAACCGGGGGCGGCGCCCGGAGGCATTACGCCGTAAGGACCCAGAAACACACCGCGGCGCATCCCTCACCGGGGTTGCGGGCGAAGTATCTCCCAGACGGCCGGTGCCCCCGACGGCCGGCGAGCCAGGCGGCACGGCAGTGGAAGAGCAGCAACCGCTGCCCCTCCAGGGAACGGAGCACTTCATGCCCGCGTCTTCGAAACCGGCAGACGGTTTGCACTGCTTGGTCACGGGTGCCAGCGGATACATCGGCGGCCGTCTCGTCCCCGAGTTGCTGGAGCAGGGACACCGGGTCCGCTGCGTCGCCCGGAACCCCGCCCACCTCGAAGACCTCCCGTGGGCCGAGCAGGCGGAGATCGTCCCCGGAGACGTCACCGACGCCCCGAGCCTGAGGCGGGCGATGGACGGCATCGACGTCGCCTACTACCTGGTCCATTCGATGACCTCCACGGCCGACTTCGAGAAGACCGACCGCCGTGCCGCCCGCACCTTCGCCGAGGCCGCCCGCGCCGCCGGTGTCGGGCGCATCGTGTACCTGGGCGGCCTCACCCCTTCCGGCATTCCCGAGGAAGACCTCTCCCCGCACCTGCGCTCGCGCAGTGAGGTGGGGCGGATCCTGTTGGAATCCGGCGTGCCCACCACCGTGCTGCGCGCCGCCGTCGTCATCGGTTCCGGTTCGGCCTCCTTCGAGATGCTGCGCTACCTGACGGAACGCCTGCCGGTCATGGTGACGCCCACCTGGGTCGGCACCCGGGTCCAGCCCATTGCCGTCCGTGACGTCCTGCGCTACCTGGCCGGCAGCGCACGCATGCCGGACGAGGTCAACCGGACCTTCGACATCGGCGGCCCCGACCTCCTCACGTACCGGGACATGATGATGCGCTACGCGCGCGTCGCCGGGCTGCGCCAGCGGCTGATCCTCTCCGTCCCGGTGCTGACCCCCCGGCTGTCCAGCCACTGGATCGGTCTCGTCACTCCAGTCCCGGCCTCCCTGGCGCGCCCCCTGGCGGAGTCGCTGCGCTACGAGGTCGTGTGCACCGAGAACGACATCACGCAGTACGTGCCCGATGGACCCGGCCATCCGATGGGGTTCGACCAGGCCCTGGAGCTGGCCCTCCAGCGGGTGCGCGACGCCCAGGTCGCCACCCGCTGGTCCTCCGCCTCCTTGCCCGGTGCGCCCAGTGACCCGCTGCCCACCGACCCCGACTGGGCGGGCGGAAGCCTCTACGTCGACGAACGGTCCCGCACCGTCGACGCGACCCCGGCAGCGCTGTGGCGCGTCATCGAAGGCGTGGGCGGGGAGAACGGCTGGTACTCCTTCCCCCTGGCATGGGCCGTGCGCGGATGGTTCGACCGGCTCGTCGGGGGAGTGGGCCTGCGCCGCGGCCGGCGGGACGCCCAGAGACTGAGGGTCGGCGACGCCCTCGACTTCTGGCGGGTCGAGGAGATCGAGCGCGGGCGGTTGCTGCGTCTGCGCGCCGAGATGCGCCTGCCCGGTCTTGCCTGGTTGGAGATGGTCGCCGACCGCGACGACTCCGGGCGGACCCGCTACCACCAGCGCGCACTGTTCCATCCCCGCGGCTTGGCCGGCCAGTTGTACTGGTGGAGCGTGGCTCCCTTCCACGCCGTCGTCTTCGGCGGCATGGCCAGGAACATCGCGCGGACGGCCGAGCGGGCCGAGAAGCAGGGGCAACGGGCCGCGGCGCCGCAGCGACCGGGGGGCTCCTCCGCTGCGCGCGGGGGACTGCACGAGACCCACCGGACGTGACGGGGGCCGCCGGCCCCCGACGGGCCGGCAGACGTCGGCCGGTGGAGAGGCGCGGTACGGGAGGGGCTCCGCGCCGGCCCCGCCGGAAGGGCCCCGGAGCCGCGGAGCCGAACCGCGGGCGAGTCGACTTCGAGCACCAGGACCAAGGAGCACGGTGATGTTCAGCGAGGAACCGTACGACGTCGTGGTCGTCGGATCGGGGGTGGCCGGTTTGGTCTGCGCGGCGGACCTCATCGATGCGGGACTCACGGTTCGGCTGCTGGAAGCCGACGGGCTACCGGGCGGTCGCATGCGCACCGACCGGGTCGCCGGCTTCACCGTCGACCGGGGGTTCCAGGTGCTCAACACCTCCTACCCGCAGGTGAAGAGGCGACTCGACCTCCGTGCGCTGAGACTGCGTCCCTTCGCTCCGGCCGTTCTCGTGTCCACCGCCGGAGGGAGGCGGAGGTTCACCGATCCCACCCGCGACCTCCGCGGCAGTGCCGATCTGCTGACCGGCCGGGCGGCCTCTCCGCGCGACCTGCTCGCCATGGGCCTCCTGTCCGCCCGTGACCTGCTGGAACCCGCCTCCTTGGTGAGGAGCAGGCGCGACGGCACGACCCGGGCCGCCCTCGCGAGGGCCGGCGCCTCCCCGGAACTCGTCGAGACCTTCTTCCGGCCCTTCCTCTCGGGGGTGTTCCTGGAAGACGGACTGGAGACCTCGGCGCGCGTCTTCCACCTGGTCTGGCGCAGCTTCCTGCGGGGCACGCTCTGCCTTCCCGCGGAAGGCATCGGAGCGGTCCCCGCACAACTGGCCGCTCGCCTCCCCCCGGGCGTGCTGCACACCGAGACGCCCGTCGACGGTCTCGTCGACGGGGGAGTGAGGCTCGCGGACGGAGCCGTGGTGGGCGCCTCGGCCGTGGTCGTCGCGACGGGCATGACCGCCGCCACCCGACTGCTCCCCGGAGTGCGGGTTCCGTCGGGACGGACCGTCACCACCGTCTATCACGCGGCCGAGCGCTCCCCCTTGCCCGAGCCCGCCCTGGTCGTGGACCCGCAGCTGCGTTTCCTGAACACCTGCGTCCTCACCGAGGTACATCCGGGCTACGCACGGGACGGTCGCGCCCTCGTGTCGACCTCCGTGCTCGGAGAGCTGCCGCCCGGGGAGGAGGCCCGCCTCGGGGAAGCGCTTGCGGAGGCCTACGACACCGACACGCGCTCCTGGCAGACGGTGCACCGGATCACGGTGCGGGACGCGCTCCCGGCCATGCCGCCTCCGCATCCGTTGACGCGTACCACCCGTCTCGACGCCGGGGTGTACGTGTGCGGTGACCACCGGGCCACGGGGTCCGTACAGGGAGCCATGGCGTCCGGCGCGCGGGCGGCCCGCGAAGTCCTGGCCGATCTCGGACGCGCGTGACGCCGGGTGTCCGCGGCGGACGGGATCTCGTTCCCCCGTCCGCACCGTCCGGCGGGCCACCCGGGTGATGCCCGGACGAAGGGAACGGACGGCCGTCGTGCGGGGGCGCGGTCGTCGCGCCGGGCACGGCCGTGCGCTTCGGCCGGGGTCAGCGGGACGGGTCCATCACGGGCCGCAGCGCCTGGAAGCCGCGGCGGATGTGGCTCTTCACGGTGCCCAGGGGGAGACCGGTCGCCTCGGCGATCTTCGCCTGGGTCATGTCCCCGTAGATGGCCATCCGGACGAGCCGCCGTTGCACGGGGGACAGGATGGTCAGCTTCTCCTGGACCAGGACGCGGTTGAGCGCCAGGTCGCTCTCGTCGCCGTTCAGGTTCCGGATCACATCGGCGTGTCGGCTGGCGAGGGCGCGTTCCGTATCCGCCCGGCGGGTGCGTGCGGCCAGGGCGTCGACGATGACGTGGCGCGTGATGCCCACGATCCAGCCGGCGAGCGGACCGCGTTCGATCCGGTACCCCGCACGTCCGCGCCATGCGGCGAGGAACACCTGCTGGGTGACGTCCTCCGCGTCCTGGACGTCGCCGAGGGAGCGTCGGGCCAGGGTGTACACCAAAGGTGCCAGCTGCTCGTAAGCCGAGGCCAGGGCACCCTCCTCACCGGCGGCGAAGCGAGCCGACAGTGCTTCCTGCTCCGCGTCCTGGCACGCTCGCGCGGTGGAACCGCCGCGGTGGGCGCGGTCGGTGGTGGTGGGGGAACTGTGCCGGGCGGCGTTCATGGCTTGCTCCTCAGTGGGAAGGCCAGCGTCACCACGAACATCACGCAAAACGCTGCGCTATTCAATTCGCATCGAATCTGCATTGAAATATGAGGAAAGGTGCGGCTCCGGCATCCCCCCGGGCGGAGTCCGAGGAAGAACAGGAAGAACAGGGGCGGCCCACCTGCGGGGGAGCGGGCGGACCGAAGCGATGCACGAACGATCCGTGACGACATCCACCCCCATCCCTCACCCCTCCTGCGCGCGGAACCGCCCCGCGACCGTCACCCCTTCGCCCGGTCACCCCTTCGCCCGGTCACACGTGCGATCCCGTCCTGCGCATCCGACCGGGCGGCCGGCGCGGTAACCAGAAGGTGGCTCAGTGGTCGGCCGGCTGAGTCCCCTCGTACGCCCGCCGGCCGAAACCCAGGAGTACTGCCATGACCGTTTCCGTGGTCCTGTTCACGTCGGACCTCCGCGTGCACGACCATCCGCCCCTGCGGGCCGCCCTGGAAGGCGCACACGAGGTCGTTCCGCTGTTCGTGCGCGACCCCGCCGTCGACCGGGCCGGATTCGCGGCTCCCAACAGGTTGGCCTTCCTCGCGGACTGCCTGGCCGACCTCGATCGGGCGCTCAGGGACAGGGGCGGTCGGCTGGTCGTGCGCAGCGGTGACACGGTCGCCGAGGTGTGTGCCGTGGTCCGCCAGGTGCAGGCCGACGAGGTCCACGTAGCAGCCGGCTATTCGACCTTCGCCCGCGTCCGCCAAGAGCGGCTCCGCAGCGCGCTCGAGCCGGACGGCTGCCGCTTCTACGTGCACGATGCCGTGACCACGGTCGTGCCGCCCGGTGACCTCACCCCTCAGGGATCCGACCACTATGCGGTCTTCACCCCCTACTACCGCCGTTGGGTCGGGGAACCCCTGCGCAAACCGCTTCCGGCCCCCCGGGCCGTGCAGGTGCCGCATGCGGTCCGATCGGAGGAGGTTCCCCTGCGGTCCGCGGTCGAAGGGGTGTCCGCGGGCCTCGCCGCCGGTGGCGAGAGCCGGGGCCGCAAGCAGCTCGCGGCCTGGATGTCGCACCACGGCGACTCCTACGCGGACCGGCACGACGACCTTGCCGGCGACGTCACGTCGCGCTTGTCCCCCTACCTCCACTTCGGGGCCCTCTCGCCCTTCGAAGCGGTCCACCGGGCGCGGGCGCGCGGTGGGGCGGGGGCCGAGGCGTTCGTCCGCCAGCTGTGCTGGCGCGACTTCTACCACCAGGTCCTGGCCGCCCGGCCGGAAGTCGCGGCCCGGGAGTACCGCTCCCGTCGCGACGGCTGGAGGCGGGGCGAGGACGCCGAGGCCGACTTCCGGGCATGGCGCGAGGGCAGGACCGGTTACCCCGTGGTGGACGCTGCGATGCGTCAGCTCGCCCACGAGGGGTGGATGCACAACCGCGCCCGCCTGATCACGGCCTCCTTCCTGACGAAGACCCTCTATGTCGACTGGCGCGAGGGCGCCCGCCACTTCCTCGACCTCCTGGTGGACGGCGACGTGGCGAACAACCAGTTGAACTGGCAATGGGTCGCGGGGACCGGCACGGACACCCGCCCCAACCGGGTCCTCAACCCGATCCGCCAAGCCCAGCGCTACGACCCCGAAGGCCGTTACGTCCACCGGTGGGTGCCCGAACTCGCGGGTCTGTCGGTGCCCGCGCTCCACCAACCGTGGACCCTCACGGGCCTCGACCGGGCCGGCTACGACTATCCCGACCCCCTCATCGCCCTCGCGGACGGGCTGGCGCGCTTCCGCCGGGCCCGCGAGGCCGACTGACGGTACCGCCCACCGAGCGCCGGAGCCGGCACGGTCGAGGGGGCGACCGTGCCGGCGGTCCGTCCGACGGCGGCCCGGAAACCGAGGCCGAGGCCCGCCGCGGTGCCTGCGGACGGGGAACGCTGCAGCGTTGTTATTCGACGCGGAAACGATGCAGCTTGTTGCGTTCCTCCTCGTCGGAAGAACCTTGAGCAGCAGGCACGAAGAACAGCATCAGCAGCGCGCCCGACCCGTCAGGAAAGGGACACCACGTGGGAACCACCTGAAACCCGCCCCTCCCCGGGGCCCAGTGCCGCTCGAAGCACCGGAATCCGGGGAAGGCGACCGGCGGCCCGAAGCTCCCGTACCACCGGGACCGGGCGGACCGGGGCGCAGCGATGAAAAGCGCGCTCCTGCACGGTGCACCGGGCACGAACCCGATGCGGCCCCGGGAGGGAGTCCGGGGCGGGACCGGTCGAGAACCACGGCCGATCCTGCGGAGCTGCGCTCGAACCGCCCCCATCCGATGGGGGAGCGGCTACGAACAACCCATGACGTGAACGACGGGCACCACGCGCCGAGGCCCGTGGAATGAGGGGCGGAGAACATGAACCGGCGAAGCGTTGCGGTGGTGGGGGCTGGAGTGGCCGGTCTGACGGCAGCCCACGTCCTGTCCCGCATCCACGACGTGGTCCTGTACGAGGCGGACGAACGGCTGGGGGGCCACGCCCACACCCATGAACTACCCACCCGCGAAGGCGGAACCGTCCGGGTCGACACGGGATTCATCGTTCACAACGAGCGCACCTACCCCCATCTCGTCGGACTCTTCCGCGAACTGGAGGTGCAGACCCAGGACTCGGAAATGAGCATGTCCGTCCGGTGCGACGGCTGCGGACTGGAGTACGCCGGAGCCCGTGGCGCACGCGGGCTCCTGGGCGGGGGGAACCTCCTGCGCGGACGCCACCTGCGCATGCTCGCGGACGTTCCCCGCTTCCACCGGTCCGCCCGCGCACTCCTGGAAGCCGGGGACGAGACCATGACGCTCGGCGACTTCCTCCGGGAGCGCCGCTTCACCCCCTACTTCATCGCGCACTTCGCGATTCCGCTCGTCTCGGCCGTCTGGTCCTGCCCCGCGGAGACGTCGCTCCGCTATCCCGCCGCGTACCTCTTCCGCTTCCTCGACCACCACGGCCTGCTCTCGGTGACCGGGTCGCCCCAGTGGAAGACCGTCACGGGCGGATCCGCCGTCTACGTGGAGCGGGTGGCCAAGAGGCTCACGGCCGTCCGCACCTCCACCCCGGTCCGCAGCGTCACGCGCGGAGCACAGCACGCCCGCGTCACCACCGAGGACGGCGAGTCCACCACGCACTCCGCCGTCGTCCTGGCGGTCCACCCCGACCAGGCACTGCGCCTGCTCGCCGACCCCACCGAGCAGGAACGGCGCGTACTCGGCGCGTTCACCTACTCGCGCAACCCGACGGTGCTGCACCGGGACACCTCACTGCTGCCCCGCTCTCCGCACGCTCGGGCGTCCTGGAACTATTGGCTGCCCTCCTGCACCGCACGCCCCGAAGCGGTCCAGGTCAGCTACGACATGAACCGCCTCCAGCGACTGGGCTCCGCCGAACCCCACGTCGTCACGCTCAACCCCGGCGACCGGGTCGACGAATCCAGCGTCCTCGCCCGCATGGTCTACGAACACCCCGTCTACACGCCCGAATCCGTTGCCGCCCAGCGCATGCTCCCCGAGCTGAACACCACCGTCACCGCCTACGCGGGCGCCTACCACGGCTGGGGGTTCCACGAGGACGGCTGCCGCTCGGGAGTCGAGGCGGCCCGTTCCCTGGGGGTGGACTGGTGAGCGGCACACGGAGCACGACCACCGCCCCCGACACCAGTGCCCCACCGGCCGCGGCCCCCGGACCGCCGCACCTCCCCGCGCTCTACCCGAGCGAGGTCGTGCACACCAGGGTCACCCCGATCTCCCACCGGCTCCGCCACCGCACGTACTTCTGGCTCGTCGACATCGACGACCTGCCCGTGCTCCCCCCGCTGCTGCGCCCGCTGGCCCGCTTCGACCCCCGAGACCACTTCGGCGGCGCGGCACCCACCCTGCGCGCCGGCCTGGAGGCCTTCCTCGCCGACCACGACGTCCCCGACGTCGACGGCCGGATCCTGATGCTGGGCCACGCACGGGTGCTGGGACACGTCTTCAACCCGCTCACCCTGTACTGGTGCCACGACCGAGCCGGCCGCCTCGTCTGCGTCGTCGCGGAGGTGCACAACACGTACGGCCAACGCCACTGCTACCTCCTCCATCCCGACGCCCGGGGACGCGACCAGGTCCCGAAGGAGTTCTACGTCTCGCCCTTCCTCGATCTGGAGGGGACCTACCGGATGCGCCTGCCGCTGCCCGGAGACCGACTCGACCTCACGGTCCAACTCCGTCAAGCCCACGGAACCCGCCCCCTGACGGCCACCGTCCGCGGCACCCACCGGCCCGCGGGGACACGCACCCTCCTCGCCGCCGCGGTGCGCCACCCGTGGTCGACCGCAGCGGTCTCGCTCGGGATCCGCTTCCACGGGATCCGCCTGTACCTCAAGGGCTTGAAGATCCGACCCCGGCCCGTCACCTCCATCCAGGAAGACAAGCTGTGACCCTCTCGTTGCCCCCGGTGTCCACGTCCGACCCCGACCTCGACCGTCCCACCACGATCGACCTCGCACGGTGGCCGGACGTCGCCCGACGGCCCCCGGCCTCCGCGCTGCGCACGGCCGTGGCGCGTACCCTCCTGGAACGTGCGTTCACCCGTCTTCCGCTGCGCATAACCACGTCCCTCGTCCCCCGGCCGGCCGCCACCACGGCCCAAGGAGTCGACACCGCCCCCACCCTGACGCTCCACGACCCGGACGCCTTCCACCAGAGGATCGGCGCCGACGGCCTCATCGGCTTCGGCGAGTCCTACATGGCCGGCGAATGGGACAGCGACGACCTCGTCGGTCTCCTCACCGTCCTCGCCCGCCAGGTGGACGACCTCGTCCCCGCTCCGCTCCGCCGACTGCGCGGCGCCTGGGTGCGCAGCAGGCCCCACCTCGACCGCAACTCGATCGACGGAGCCCGCCAGAACATCCACCGCCACTACGACCTCTCCAACGAGCTCTTCGCGCTCTTCCTCGACCCCAGCCTCAGCTACTCGTCGGCGGTCTTCGACGCCCTACCGGCAGACGGCGCGGGCTTCACCGCAGCCCAGCACCGCAAGATCGACCGGCTCCTGGACCTCGCCGAGGTGGGCCCCGGCACACGGCTCCTGGAGATCGGCACCGGTTGGGGCGAGCTCGCCCTGCGCGCCGCGGCCCGCGGAGCCCGCGTCCACACCATCACCCTCTCCGCGGAGCAACGGGCCCTGGCGACGGACCGGATCGCCGCCGCGGGACACGCCGACCGCGTCACCGTCGAACTCTGCGACTACCGCCAGGTGGAGGGTCGCTACGACGCCGTCATCAGCGTGGAGATGATCGAGGCCGTCGGCGCCGAATACTGGCCCGCCTACTTCGGTGCGCTGCGCCGGTCCCTGTCCCCCGGCGGTCGCATCGCGCTCCAGGCGATCACCATGCCGCACGAGAGGATGCTCGCCACCGCCCGCACCCACACCTGGATCAGCAAGTACGTCTTTCCCGGCGGCCTGATCCCCTCCCGGGAAGCGATCGCCGAGCACAGCGCCGCTGCCGGCCTCGACATCGTCCACGACACCGGCTACGGGCAGCACTACGCCGAAACCCTCCGGCTGTGGCGCGAACGGTTCCTGCGCGAGCACGAAGCCGTCGCCGGGCTCGGCTTCGACCAGGTCTTCCGCCGCATGTGGGAGCTCTACCTCGCCTACTCGGAGGCCGGGTTCCGAGCCCGGTACCTCGACGTCCGCCAGCTCCTGCTCACCGAGGCCAGCCAGCCGGAGGCAACCCGATGACCACGAAGCGACCCACTTCCCCGGGGGCCGCTCCGCTCCTCGCGGCAGCCCTCGCCCCCTTCCTGCCCCCCGGCCCCCTGCCCGTACGGCTGGTCGCCTGGGACGGCAGCACCGCCGGGCCGAACGACGCCCCCACCGTCGTCGTCCGCACCCCACGAGCGCTGCGCCGCATGCTCTGGCAACCCGGTGAACTCGGCCTCGCCGAGGCCTACATCGCCGGCGACATCGACACGGAGGACGACCTCCGCACCAGCCTCGGACACGTACGGCAGAGCCTGGGCGAGCAGGCTGCGGCACGGCCCCGCCCCAAGGACCTGGCACGGGCCGGACTGACCGCACTCACCCTCGGAGCGGCCGGGCTCCGCCCCGCGCAACCGGGGGCACCCCGGGCGTCCCTGCGCGGGCGGCTCCACACCGATGCACGGGACCGCGCCGCCATCAGCCACCACTACGACCTGTCGAACGCCTTCTACGCACTCCTCCTCGACGAGTCCATGGCCTACTCCTGCGCCTACTGGACGCGACCGGAGGACCCCGACTACACCCTCGCCGACGCCCAGCACGACAAGCTCGAACTCATCTGCCGCAAGCTCGGACTGCAGAAGGGCATGCGCCTGCTCGACATCGGCTGCGGATGGGGCGCACTCGCCGTGCATGCCGCCCGCGTCCACGGCGTGCACGTCACCGCCGTCACCCTCTCCAGGGAACAGGCCGCACACGTGCGGGCCAGGGTGCGCAGCGAAGGCCTGGACGACCTCGTCGAGGTCGAACAGCGCCACTACCGCCAGATCAGTGGCGGCGGCTATGACGCGGTGACCGCCATCGAAATGGGGGAGCACGTCGGTGACACCGACTATCCCCTCTTCGCGACCCGCCTCCACCAACTGCTCCGGCCGCGCGGCAGGCTCCTCGTCCAGCAGATGTCCCGCGGAGCGGTGGCACCGGGAGGGGGCCCCTTCATCGAGAAGTACATCGTCCCCGACATGCACATGCGTCCACTCGCCGACACCCTCTCCCTCCTGGAGGCCGCGGGCTTCGAGACGCGCTCCACGGAGTCCCTGCGCGAGCACTACGTCAGGACCATCGACGCCTGGCACCGCACGCTGGAGGAACGCTGGAGCGAGTTCACCTCCCTCGTCGGCGAGCCCACCGCACGCGTCTGGCGCCTCTACCTGGTGGGAAGCAGCCTCGCCTTCGCCCAGCACCGCATGGGCGTCGACCAGATCCTCGCCGTACACACCGACCGGCTCGGCCGGGCGGCCATGCCCGCCACGCCTGCCCACTGGTACGCAGGAAGGACCGGCGCATGACCGCCGTCGACGCACAAGGCCTCGTGCTCGTCCTGGGCGCCTCGGCCGGTACGGCCCTGGCGGTCATGCTGGTCACCTTCGCCATCGGCCGCGCCAAGGGCCTCCACCGGATCGTCGACATCGCCTGGGGCGTGGCCTTCGCCGCAGTCGCCGCCGTCTCCTGGGCACTGTCCAGCGGCTACGGCGACGGCGCCCGAAGGACGGCCGTCGCGCTCGCCACCGTCGTCTGGGGGCTCCGGCTCGCCCTTCACATCGCGCGCCGGGGCCGCGGCCACGGCGAGGACCCCCGGTACGCCCGCATGTTGGCCCGGGCCCGGGGCAATCCGACCCTCTACGCCCTGCGCACCGTCTACCTCCTCCAAGGCGCCCTCGTCTGGCTGGTCTCGCTACCGGTCCAGGTGGCGGTGCTGCTGCCCGACCCCTTGGACGGGGTGGCGATCCTGGGCCTCGTCCTGTGGGCCTGCGGCGTGTTCTTCGAAGCGACCGGCGACCACCAGCTCGCCCGTTTCAAGGCTGACCCCGCGAACAAGGGGCGCATCATGGACCAGGGCTTGTGGAGCTGGACCAGGCACCCCAACTACTTCGGCGACTTCCTCGTCTGGTGGGGGCTGTACCTCACCGCGTGCGCCACGTGGCAGACCGCCGCACTCACCCTCGTCTCACCGATCGTGATGAGCGGCCTGCTGATCTTCGGCAGCGGCAAGCGACTGCTGGAGAACCACATGGCACAACGCCCCGGCTACGCCGAGTACCGGGAACGGACCAGTGGTTTCTTCCCCAGGCCACCGCGCCGCCCCGCCACCACCCCGCGCGCCGCTCGGCGATGACGGTGCACGGGGAGGCCCGCCGAGGAGGACAGGGGGCGCCGTCGAAGAGGAACGGTCCGAAGCGCCCCCGCCCCGCGATCCGATGACGTTTCGCACGCGTCACGGAACGGAGGCGGTCAGGCGCGGACGGCGCTCCGCCAACGCGGGTGGCGCGTGGTCCACGGAGCCCGCCCGGCTGCTTCCCACGACGGGAACGCGGACGGGCGGGCGCCTCGTTGGTGGCCGCCCCTGGACGACGGCACGGCCCGCAGGCGTTCTCAGCCGGAGGACCGGCCACCGGATCGGAGGGTGAAGGAGGTCGCGCAGGCGGGTGGTCTCCTGTACACCACTGCGCCCAGTTCACAGCTTCGTCCCACTGCCTCGGCGAAGTGCCGAAGGGGCCGGTGTCCCGGGTGCCCAGGTGTCTCCTCGCGCGGTCGTCGGGGGGATCGTGGCACTCCGGCCACATCGCGGTGCGGTCTGGGACGGAGCGGTCGGGAACGGGTACCGCGACGAACTGCAGCCCAGCTGCCGTGGCTGCCCGGGGTTCGTCTGCGAGGCCGAGTTCGTTGAGTTCCGGTACCGGTGAGCGCGCAGACCAGGATGTCGACGCCGTAGTTCTTCAGCGCGGTCATCTCGTCTTCACGCCAGTCGTTGCCGCGGGGTCGGGCCATGGTGCTCAGTCGTCCGGGACCGGGGAGATCGAGGGCGAAGAGGGCGGGTCGCATGGCAGCGGCACTTTCGGTCGGCGGAGTCGGATGGTGACCGACGGTCAAGGGCAGGGGCCGAGCGGGTTCGGCCAGGAGCTCGCTCGGATTCGGGTCGGCCGGGGTGGCCACCCCGGCGAGGCGCCCGAAGGGACGGCCGACGCCGTCGGCCGCCCCTTCGATTCGCACACGGCCCTTTCAGGGCGCGGCAGACCGGATCACTGATAGGCCGGAACGGCCCAGGTCGCCTTGTAGTGTCGGTCCGACGGCGAGGCCGCCTTGATCGACGCAGTGCCGTTCTCGGCGATGAACCGGATGTACGCCGATGTCCAGAGCGCCTTGGGGTCGGACATCTGGGTCTCCGGGCAAGCGTCGAGGTTGCCCGAACAAGTGGAGAGGACGACGCCGGACGTCGGGTCGTCACCCACGCTCTTGACCAGGCTGCGGCTGTTGATCGCCAATTCGGCGGCATAGTCTTTGCACCAACGGTTCTCCGCGCCCTGAACGAACGAGGCCTTCGGCCAGCGGCTGTCGTTCGTACCGAAGTGGCAGCGAACGGAGCCGCTCTTGGAGAACTGGGTGATGCCCCCGTTGCTCGCCACCCAGAGACGGTCGGAGTTTCCGTACACGGGACTGACGTCGTGCCCCCAGGCATCTCCCGTGGCGCTCTGCTTGGGCAGGTCGAACACGTCGTTCTCCTGCGGGGGCGCGAGTTTCCCTCCGGCGTAGGGGTACTTCACGAGCTGTTTTCCGCCGACGGCCCACAGGGCACCGGAGGCCGGGTCGTACGAGACCTCGTGCGCGTCCTCCAACTCGAAGATCTGGGATGGCGCGGCGTTCCAGGATCCGGGTGCACCCTGGGCCTTGGTGTAGACGGCGACGCCGCCTTGGGGTGCTCCGGGGACGGCCTCGGAGAACGCGACGACGATGCTGCCGTTCGGCAGCATCTCGACGCCGTGGAGGTTTCCGGTGGTGCCCACGTTGATGGCCCAGTGATAGCCGGCGAGCGACGGATAGGGGACCACGCCGACGAAGCCGCTGGCGCCGTCGCCGGTGACCAGCACCGTGCCGCCGTACGGACCGCCGGGGCGCAGCTTGTGCGAGGTTCCCCCCTTCCAGGCGTCGCCCTTTAGGCTCGCGTCGAAGACGGAGTGGTAGGCGTCGGGGATCCAGCGTTGGTACGGCCCGGAGCTCAGCCAGACGGAAGGGGCGGTCGAGTCGAAGAACTCAAGTGCCGAGTGCGTGGTGGGATAGTTGTTCGGGTATGCCGGGCCGAACTCGTTGCCCGAGATGATCGGAGTGTGCCCCTCGTTGAATTCGACCTCGAGGGTGGGAGTGTTGTACGCGGCGTGGCACGCGTAGTCGGACCCCACCGGGTTCATGGAGCAAAAGTCCTTGTAGCCGGACGTGCCGCTCTCGGCGGCGCTGAACCTGATGCCGTAGTTCGGCAGGCTCGTGTCCGCCCAGCCCTTGACCCAGTCGGTGACGTCGATGCGCTTGATGCCGTTGGACGCGGCGGGGTTGGTCTTGTTCGGCACGTCGGGGCACTTCGGGTTGCCGACGCCGAACCAGGTGCCTCTGCCCGCGCCGACAGCGGGCTGGTTGGCCCAGTTGATGGTGGCCTGGTCCCACGCCGAGGTCACCGGGTAGACGCCCATCCACGCGTTGGCCGTGCAGTCGGAGACGAAGGAGTTGTAGACGCGCAGGGTGGCTTGCTTGATCGGCGCGCCGCGGAGCTTGGACACGTCAAAGCGCATGAAGCTCCGGTACTTCGTCGCTCCGTTGTCGGGCGTGCCGACATGCAGGAGGTGCCCCTGCGAGTGGTCTGCGTCGTCGGTGCTGCTGATGTAGGTGTCCTGCAGACGCTTGATGATGTTTCGAGGTCCGGTCTGCACCATGGGGGTGACGGTGGGGACTGCCCCCGTGGCGACCGGTTCGGTCCTCAGCTCCGGAACGTCCGGTGTCTTCGACGCTGCGGCCGGCACGAGCAGCGAAGCGGCAATCGCCAGGCCACCACTCGCGGCGAGGATGCTTCTCTTCCCGAGAAGTCGTATCAGACTGCGACGCACGTGCGCGCCCCCTGTGTGTTCGATTTTTATGGATGCGTCATGGTGTCAGAGGCCACGGCCGTTGCAGGTTCCGGGGCGTGCGGGAGTCGGGTCATGAAGCAGGTAGGGGGTCCGACTGCTGAACGACCGATGCGACATCACCGTCTTGGACGTCTCGCCCGCCGATCCGACCGTCGCCGGCGCATCGGCCGAGGGCCGTCTTCGTGGCATCTGCGGCGGGTGACGACGGTCGAGGATCCGTTTCGATTCCTTCGCTCCTTTCTGCTCCCAATGCGCCTCCTGTCGCGCCTGTTTGTGCCCTGGAACGGAACAGCCGACATCAGCACTGCGGAAACGTGCCTCGCAGGCCGCGACCGTATCCGAGCGACTTGTCCGATGCCCGTTGGAAACTGTTGGAACCGACTCTGACGGCCTGGCGGGCCGCGCGAAGAGGAAAGGGTCAAGACCTCGGCCAACGTGCCTGCGGCCGGCCAGGGCGTCGACGCGGGCAAGAAGAACGCAGGCCGCAAACGGCACATCGGCGTCGACGCACTCGGCCCCCTCCTGGCCGTGCTGGTCACCGCGGCCAGTGCCTCCGACGGCGCCGGCGGCATTCAGGTGCTCTCACCGGTCGCACAGGCTCACCCGCAGGCGACGAAGGCCTGGGCCGACACCGGCTACCGCACTACAGCCATCGACCACGGCGCCCGCCTCGGCACCGACGTCGAAGTCATCCGCCGCCACCCCGGCGAGAAGGGCTTCAAGGTCCTCACATAGCGCCCGAACGGGCCGCGACGAGCAAGCGTCAGCCCTCGCCAAAGCCGCGGAAGGTCCCTGATTCATCAGCGGCATCGGCGAACTCCGCAAAGTCCATGTTGGCGATGCTGAGGTTGGCCGAGACGTCAGGAAACCACCGAGCGGGGACCCTGAACGTTCGCCCGGGCTCGTCTGAGAGATCTACGGCCAGGAGCGGGTGAACCGGATCCTTCATCGTGACTGCGTCCGCCAGAAACACGTAAACGACCTGCTCGTCTTCGTCCGCAGCAACCTCTTCAGCCATCAATGCCTGGGCCCTCACGTCGGCGAAGCGGAGCTCGCTGACATATGTGGCATGGGGGTACTCGTCAGCCGCGTCAAGTGCGAATCGAACCGATTCCCAGGCCCCCTCGTCACCGAAGTCGGTACGCAGGACCAGCGAGGTCAGATCATCGGGCTGAGGCAGGGACATCTCGTGATCCTCTCACCTGCCGCTGACACCGACGGCCCGGACCAGGCCCCCGCATCGGCAGAACTCCTCAAGCAACCCGGCGATACCAAGCACCCCCGCCAGGACAAAACGCTCTTTCGATCACGCCGCCGGCGGTTCCAGGGCGACCCCGTCACGGAACCGGAACCCCAAGGCGTGAACGAGCGCGAAGACCAAGTCCTCCGCCAGCGGATCACACTCAGCCACCAGGGCAGCCCTGAGTGCCACCAGGTCCGGCTGAAGGCCGGCCCCCCGAGCCCAGGCTGCAGCTCGCTCACTCACTTCGGCCGAATCACCGATCCACTCACCGGGGAAGCCGTAATCCCGCGCCATCTCCGGCGACAAAGCACATTGCCATGACATGCCATCGGGACTCGCTGCCTGAACTGTCGCGAAGTCGCTGTCGACCACATGAGAGACCAGGACGGAAGCACGCGTCTCGTCGATGATCGAAGGGTCCGGATCCGCGACAGGGCACGCTTGCAGGATCTGCCACTCGCCATCACGTGCCCACCAGAACGGCAGACAGTCCGTGGCCCGCATCGCGGCCAACTCCGCCAGTGGCCGCCCGGCTCGCGCCACGACGAAAGACCCCGAGAACCCCATGACCGGAAACCATAGCCGCGATCACTGACACCGTTGATGGCCCGGCCAAGGCCGCGTGACGAGCCACTAGCCGTCCGGTACATCGCGCGTGGTCATAATGCGCGGGTGAGCAGACCTCCCGTGCCGTTGCCCGCCGAACACATACCGCCGGCACCGCCGAGTGGCGGACTCCGAACGCCGAGCGTTGGCTCGCTGCCGTGCCCGCCCGGTGAGCGCACCCTCTGTGGGCGCTGCTGGCGCTGGTCACCTCGCTGGCGTGGGACATCGTGGAGGCTCCCGTCGCCCCCTGCACGTCCGCCGACCCGTGCGGCACCGACTGGCTCGGTCTCGGGATAGCCGTCGTGTTGCTGCTGACCCTGTACGGGGTGTGGCGGCAGCCGCGGCTCGCGCTCGCGGGGCTCGCGGCCACGCTGACGGGGTTCGCCGTGGAAGGCGGCTTCACGGCGGTGCTCGGTGAGCCGTCCGCGCTCGCGTTCCTGATGGTCACCGCGTTCACCGCTGCCGGGCTCATCCACCGGCTGGCCGTCGCGGGGCGGCAGTGGGCGCGGGCCCTGGTGGCGGCCGGGCCGGTCGCACGGCCGCTGCCCGCCGCCGCGCGGACGTTCCGCCGGGGCCGGCTCTCCTTCGTCCTGGCCGCGTTGCTGCTGGGCGTCGCCGGGTTCGGCTGCTGGCAGGTGCAGCAGGTCGTCGACGCGTACGAGGAACGGGCCGCGGGGGCCGCGCACCTGCCCGGACGGGTCACGGCCTTGGAGCAGGACGACGACATCGGCATCGTCAAAGTGGAGGCCGACGGGCGTACCCATCGCTTCGAGACGGTCTACCCCGAGGACTTCCCTGTGGGAAACCGGGTTGACGTCGTCGTGGACGGCGACTGGGCGGCGCTGGTCGCGGAGCCGTACGACGTCTTCGGCTGGGAGCTGCTGACGCTGGCCGGCTCCGTCGCAGGGCTGGCGTTCCTCGCGAACGGTGCGGAGGGGCGGACGCGTTCGCAGCGGCTGCGGCGCGGGCCGCTGTCGGTGCTGCGCGTGCTGGTGCGCGAGGGGCACGACGACGGCCGCACCTGGGTGTTCGCGGCCGACGACCGGGAGGGCCTTCGGCCGATCCTGCACTTCCCTTCGCTGTACGCCTTCGAGAAAGAAGAAGAGGCGGACGAGGACGGGGACGGCGCCGAAGTCGCCTTCGTCGCGTGCGACGACGAAGACGACGTCGAGGTGTCGGTGCAGTGCAGTGTCACCGCGGTGAAGCCGGCCGGCCCGGGGCTGGTGGAGCGCGGGCAGTGGCGCCGTGAGCGGGAGAACCTGCCGGTCGGACCGCCACTCGTGGCACTGTCAGTGCTGTGGGGTGTGGCGGTGCTGCTCCTCCTGTGACCGGGCCGCAGGTCTCGCTTGGCCCGTGCCCTGCGGCGGGCGGGCTGAGTCCCCGGGTACCGGTTCCGCCGGCGCTCGGCCGGTAGCCGAGCGCCGCCCGGCTCGTTCGAGGGCGATGACATCGGCCGGTGGCTCCAGTGGCAGAAGAACCCGGGCACCTGGGCGCAGCTGCCGACCGAGCAGCAGCTGACCACGCTGGGTGTTACAGCCCGCTCAGGCCCCGTCCCTCGCCCAGGCGGCGCCCCGTGCGGCGAAAAGGGGCCCGAGCAAGGCGCAGCAGGCGTTCCAGCGCGGCCTGGTGGCCCTGGCGCAGTGGGTGGAACGGGAAGGCGACGGGCCGGTCCCGCGCGGCGCGGTCGTCGAGATCGAGGCCGACGGGGAGACGGAGCCGGTGACCACCAAGCTGGGCGCATGGATCTCGAACACGAAATCCAGGGGGGACCGACTGGACGCCGACCAGCTCGCCGTCCTCGCGCAGCTAGGCATCGATCGGGCGCACCCGGTGACGATCCCCTAGGCCGGCCCGGACGGCCCCTGATCCGGCGTGACCAGCGCTCCCGCGCATCGGTACACCTTCGGTGAGACGGGCCGGCTGCGCGCCCATGCCGAGGGGATCGGCTGCGGACCGGGCATCACTCCTGGGCGGAGGAGGTCAACTCCATCATCGCTTGGGCATAGGTCGCGCCGTCAATCTCCTTCTCGTCGTACTGGCGCATCAGCTCGTCGATCTTGGCCTTGAGCTCTGTCCGGTCCATCGTGATCTCCCCACGTGTCAGTGCCGCATGGTGAGGACAGTAGCGCGACACGTACCGCACGGACGGTGCTTTCCCCAGAGGGAGGGTACTTGGCCCTTTCACCGGGGAGTTGGTTGACCCGTCTCAACGAAGTTTGGCGGTTCTCAGTGGAGTTTGACCGATCGACGTTCGTCTCATCGAAGTCTGACCGCGCACGGGACGCTGTTGTGCCGTCTCGCTCGCCCTGGTCCCGAACCCGGATGTCCGGTCCGATGCGACGGCGACGGCGACGGACCGGGCCACGTGAGACGCGCAGGCCACCGCGGCGAGTTCCGGTTCGGCCGTGTTCCTCACAACCCTGCCGAGGAGCAGATCACCCGAGACACCGCCGGCGCCGACGTCTCGATCGATTCGGTCGCCCCTGGTGAGAGCTGGCGGCTCGGACCAGGTCGTCTGCGACGGGACGACTCTCTGGGACCGTGTGGTCCCGGCAGCCACCCCGGAGGGAAATCGCGGTCAGCTCGGCGATCGCTGCGGCACAATCCCAGCATGATCGGCAACCGAATCACCCATCGCACAGCGGACGGCGTCCGCATACCCGGAACCTGGCGGCACGCCTTCATTCGCAACGGCGGCCAGTACTTCCTCACCGACCTGTTCATCTACGCCGACGGACTCATCGACTGCTGGGGCCTGGTCACCGTTGAGGAGTTCGAGGAGAAGCTGCGCAGCGGCTGGGTGGCCACCAGCTTTCCGGAGGGCGGCGAGGCCTCCGCCCACGAGCTGGCGATGTGGAAGTTCAGCGAGCCGGAGAGCTGGCTCACGCCCGAACTGCTGGTTGCCGAAGTCCGCGACAGCATCGACCAGCTGAACGGGCGCCCCGACTCGACCGGCCGCTGCCTGGCCGCCGTCGACGTCTTCCTCGCCGACCGGACCGAGGAGAACCGTGCCGCGGCCCGTGCCGCGTTCCTGGCCGTCCCGGAGTCGCAGCGCCGCTTCGCGCTGGGCGACATGGACAGCAAGGACTGGCCGTTGCGCGTACTGGTGGCAGGGCCCGGCGGTCGGACCTACCTGTCGTTCGACGGAACGGTCACGCAGGAAAAGTACGACAGGGCCCTCGCGTACTTCGAGGAGCGGGCCCGCTGGAGAGCGGAGAGGGCCACCCCCGTCCCCGCGGACGGACCGGCGACACCGCACGCCCCGGCCGTCCAGCTCTACCACGCGTATCCGAACAAGCCGGTGGCCGATCCCGGCAAGCTCGGCCTGCGCCACGACTACCCCGCCCCGATCACGGTCGCAGGCACCACCTACTCCTCCGTCGCCCACGCCTACTGGGCCCTGTCGGTCGCCGAGCCCGAGAGCCGGCACACGATCGCGGCAGCGGAGACCGCCGCAGCGGCGCGGACGCTCGCGACCGAGGCCCCCCGCCGCGAGGGCTGGGAACACGCCCGGACCGCCGTCATGACCACTCTGCTGCGCGCCAAGTACGACCAGCATCCCGAGCTGGCCGAGATCCTGCTGGCGACGGACGACGCCACCGTGATCTACGACGACATGAACTCGACCTTCTGGGGCGACAACGCCGGCCGAGGCCGCAACTGGTCGGGGCGTCTTCTCGAACTCGTCCGATCCGAAGTACAGATGCGGCGCGCAGGGATCTTCCGGATGTGAGCGGGCCGGGTGCCCCATTGTCCCGTCCCATGAGATCTGGCGGAGGCGGGGCCGTTGACCTGCGGGGTGACAGGTTGAACCGCGGCCTACGGGGGACAGTGGTCAGGCGTCGCGAAGACGCGTGGCCGCTGCGGTTGGCGTGTCTCACGGATCACGGCGAGGGCGGTGCCGCCTGAGCAGGACCTTGTCAGGATGGCGAGGGGCCTCCTTCTGGAGTTTTCATGGGAAGTGGCGGTTTCCTGCTCAGACGCGGCGTTGGGGTCACGGGCTGTCGAGGAAGTTCCGGGCCACGGCCCTGAACCCGGCCGGATCGCTTTCGTGAACGGTGTGGCCGGTGGCAAGCTCAACGAGCCGAGTGTCGGGACGCCGGTCTGCCGTGTCCCGGGCGTGGTGCGTGCTGAGAATCACTTCGCGTGCCGCGGATCAGGAGTGCGGGGCAGTCGCTGGACAGCCAGTCGTCCCAGTGGTTCCCCTTGAGCTGTTGCTGCGAGGCGACCATGTCCTGCGGCTGGAAGGCGAGGCCCCAGCCGTCGTGGTGCTCGCGGAAGGCGTCCGCAAGGTAGCGGGCTGATCCCGCCAGTTCTTCGATCAGCGCCGTTCTGCTGGGGGCTCGTTCCGGCCAGGACGGGCAGAAGGACAGGTCGTCGTCGACCTCGGCGCCGATGTCCTCGATGATGAGAGCTCTCACGAGGTTCGGATGCCGTGCCGCGAGTTGGTAGGCGTTGACACCTCCGAGGGAATGTCCCCGCACCACGGCGTCCGTGGTGCCGAGGTGATCGAGGAAGGCCGCAGCGTCCCCGATGTAACCGTCGCGAGAGAAGTCTGCTGGTCGCTCCGAGTGGCCGTGGCCCCGCTGATCGAGAGCGATCACCCGCCAGTCTGGGGAGAGTCCGCGTGCCAAGCCGGCGAAGGCCCGGGCCTCTCCGAAGTGGCCGTGCAGGGCGAGTAGCGGCTGACCGTGACCGCCGTAGTCGAGGTAGGACAGATGACGACCGTCGACGTTCACGATGTGCCGGGTTGGTTCCTCCATGTCGATCGCTCTGACAGGTGGTGCTGGAGTCCAGGGAACCGTACGACCGCCTGCTGGGGTGGCGGAGGACGGGCGTCTCGTGCGTCACGGCACGGCCAGTTGGATCTGAGCCGAGGTTGGTCGGCTCGATCGAGACGGCGGATGCCGCATTCTCGGCGTCGACGGGATCTTCAGCGTCACATCGGGTGGGAGATCATCCGGGCCGTCCGGGTCGAGACGGCGTGCGGTCTCGACGCGGAAGTGCTCGTTGTCGCGCCAGTGCGGTGAGATGAGCATCGGAGTGAGGATCTCCGTCTTGGGATAGGAGATCAGCTCGATCCGTCGAACAGGGGCCTCGACGATGCACGCCCGCCGACATGCGCGCCTACGAACGGCTCGTCCAACACTCCGAAACCTTGATCGACCGAACCGTGATCACTCTCATGACCAGACGTCTCACTCGGGGAACAAGAGCCTGAACCGCCTCTGCCCGACATCCCGATCCGATCGCACAGTGGGGTCGGCGTCGCCTGGCGCTGAAGCCGGGGGCAAGGCCCAGCACCCGGTAGTCACGGAGCCTTGCGGCAGCCGGCCTGAGTGCTGAGCCATTCCGTAGCCGTCGTCAACACTTTGTCGTGTCCGTGCGCCACCGGGACGTTCACGTCGGGGGCGATGGGCCCGTTGTACAGGTGCCCGTTCCTGTCAGCTTCGCGGGCCACGGTCAGGATGACCAGAGCGCCGTCGGAGAGCCGGTAGGGGGCGTTCGCGGTAGGGACACCGGCGGTCGGCTGCCCGAAGGTGCGGGTGTTGGGCCGTCCTCGGAACGCGATGGTGACCGCCTCCGCGGCGCTCGCAGTCCTCCGGCTGGTCAGCACGGCGACCGGCGGCATCGGCCGTGCGAGAGACGGAGCGGCGCCCCATTCGTCAATGTACTGGCGGGGTGTGCCGTTCTTGATCGTCCATGGAGCCTTCTCGCCGTCCGCGTAGACGGCTTCGCCGACCGTCCCGTCGCCGAGGATGGGCCCCACGGCGGCGAGCGGCCCCCACATGTCTCCGCCGCTGTTGCTCCGCATGTCGATGACCCAGCCGCAGGTGCCCTGTTCGTCGAGCGCGCTGACGGTCGAACGTGCCGCGCGGACGTACGGGGCTGCCACACGGTCGGACGGGACTGGCGGGAGCGCCAGATAGCCGATGGCGCCCGCGAGACGGCGGCCTTCGGGGAGCATGAGGTCGTCAGCTGGTGCATTCAGGGCTTGGGACGCTTCCTGGGGGTCGAAAAAGGTGCTGTGCCGGTCGTCCAGGTCTCTCAGCGCCTGTCGGATCGCTCCGTACGTCTCGGCGGGTGTCTGTGCTTTCCGGGCACGGGCAACGGCGTTCTGACGGACCTTCGGCCAGTCCACGTCTGCTGTGACGAGGGAGTGCTTCTCCATCACATCCAGAGCGGAAGTCAGATAGGCGCTTGCCTTCGGCGTCATTCCGCTTGCCGGCTCGACATCACCTTTCGCGGTGCATCCCGCCACCGCCAGTGCGGCGCAAATGAGCGCGGATTTGGTCAAACCAGATATTCGGCCTCTTGTCGGCACTCTCATGGCACGTTCCTGATCTGGTAGTGGTGATGCACGCCCGATCCGTCCCACCCGCTAGAGACCCTTGCCGCAGGACCACGGGGTGAGCTATTGCGCCCGGTGGCGATGCAAGAGTCCCTGCACCCGTTCCAGGTTCCACGGCATCACGCCAAGTGATAGGCCGCCGGCCGAGGACTGGCACTCGATGATGACGGCCTGCGGATTCATGGTCCACATCTCGGCCACTCGCGGGCGCCGCTGTCCGACGGGGTTCAGGTCTACGGGGAGCGGGAGCGCCGAGCCGACTCGCAACCAGGGTTGCCACGTCAGATGTTCCGTCGTCGTTCGTACTCTGCCGTGTCGCCAGCGCTGCTTTCCTGCCAATCCCTTGACTGCCATCGCGATGACGTCCGGGACTTCAGTCGCCGACCGGGCTTTGGAGCGTCGCAGCTTGGCCTGGAACACGAGGGCTACCCCGCCCCCGCCGAGCAGTACCCACAACACCGCTTCAATCATGCGTCGTACTCAACCAGAAGGGACGGGATTCAACCACGTTTCCACTGAAGGGGCGTGTGAGAGGTGATCTTGACGTGGCTGGTGCGATCACGGCGTCGGAGTCGTCCTGGACGGCTCCGCTCTCCGGGCTGCCCCGCGTGCCTTCGGGAAGCTGGTGACGGTGTTGCGGCGCGACGGTGCGGGCGCGGTCCGCAGGGGGCGGCCGTGGACTTCCGCTCGAGGACCGTGCCCTGCTGGTCGCGGCGTACTGGCGCACGAACCTGACGATGCGGCAGCACGGGGCGATTCGCCCTGCAGCTGTCGCCAGCGTGGCGACGACCTCCAGCACGAGGCCCAGGGCCGTCGCCCACATGCACGACCTCGCCCTCACCGCATCACCAGAACGACACCACACCAGGTCGTGACCTGCCCGAACACACCTGCTTCCCACCAGTCGCCGTGGGATTCCCCGTCGGAGCGGCGACGGATCGCCGAGCCGTTGAGCCAGGCGATCCGGCTCGAGGCGCGGGTGATCGACGATGTGTCGTTTCCCCCGTGCGGCACAGCGACATCGCGGCCGGCGCGGCACTTCGCGCGCGAAGCGGACACCGACCTCGTCCGAGAACCGCGGGCCGGGCCTGAGGCCCGGACCGGACGTGTGGTCGGCGCTCCCGCCTCAACCGACGAACCATTGTGATCATGGTCTTGACCTGCGGATTTCGTACGCGTCCCCAGCATGAACAGTGAGCGAACCCCTGACGTGACGGGTTTTGGAGGCGCTGTACCGCGTCATAGCCTCCCCGCCATGTCCGACTTCTCACGCCGTAAGGTCCTCGGCACCCTCGCCGCGGGCTCCGCGCTCTCCGTCCTGCCGCCCTCCCTCCTGACGGCCATGGCCGCCCCCATGCCGCGCGGTGGCCTCCGGGCCATCGAGCACGTCATCGTGCTGATGCAGGAGAATCGTTCCTTCGACAACTACTTCGGCACGCTCAGGGGTGTCCGCGGCTTCGGCGACCGGAGGGTGCTCCGACTGCCCGGCGGCGCCAGCGTGTTCGAGCAGCCCCGCTCCGGCGGGCCCGCAGTCCTTCCCTTCTCCGCGCGGCAGGCGGCCGTCGACGCCGGACGGCCCGAGAGCGACATCCAGTACCTCGGTTCCCTGCCGCACGGCTTCACCGACGGAGTGCAGGCCCGCGCGAACGGCTGGTGGAACGATTGGATTGCCGCCAAGGGCCAGAGCACCATGGCCCACTACGACCGGCGCGACATCCCCCTCCAGTACGAACTCGCCGACCGCTTCACCATCTGCGACGCCTACCACTGCTCCGTCTTCGGCTCCACCAATCCCAACCGCAACTTCCTGTGGACCGGCACCACCGGGTTCGAACCCAACGGCGGGGGCCGGGCCGTCACCAACGCCGCGTACTCCTACGGTCACGCCGGCTACGACTGGACCACCTATCCGGAGCGCCTGGAGGCCGCCGGGGTGTCCTGGCAGATCTACCAGGAATGGGACAACTTCACCGACAATGCGGTGGAGTACTTCAAGCCGTGGAAGCGGATCGGCCGGAAGATCCTCACCGCCGCCGGGTTCGCCCACGCCACGACCGAGGAGTTCTACGACAAGCTGTGGGCGAAGAGCGCCAGTGAGCGGCGGGCCGATCTGGCCCGGTTCCGCACCGCGGTCGACGCCCTCCCCGAGGACGAGCGTCGGCTGTTCCTCCGCGGCGCCCACCGCTCGGAACCGGGCACCCTGCTCGCCCGGATCAAGGCCGACATCAAGGCCGGCACCCTCCCGAAGGTCAGTTGGGTGGTGCCCACGGCCGCACTGTCCGAGCACCCCAGCTCCTCCACGCCCGTCGGCAGCGCCGGCCTCGTCTACGACCTGCTGGACGCCCTCGCCGCGGACCCCAAGACCTGGGCGAAGACGGCGCTGTTCATCAACTTCGACGAGAACGACGGCTACTTCGACCACGTCCCCGCCCCCACCGCCCCCAGGCCGGACTCCGGTGACGGCGACGACTGGGTGGGCGGCCGCCCCCTGGGCCCCGGACCCCGCGTCCCGATGACCGTCGTGTCCCCCTGGACGGTCGGTGGGTTCGTGAACTCCGAGCTGTTCGACCACACCTCGGTGATCCGGTTCCTGGAGAAGTGGACCGGGGTCCAGGAACCGAACATCAGCGCCTGGCGGCGCAGCGTCTTCGGTGACCTGACCTCCGTGTTCGACTTCGACCGTGCCTACCGGCAGCCCGAGGTGGAGCAGCCCGGTGCGGTCCCTTCGCCCATCGGCCGTTGGAACCCGGTCCCGCCCGCGACGCAGGAGCGGCCCGTCCAGGAGCCCGGCGTCCGTCCCACCCGCCCCTCCCCGTACCGGCTCTCGCTGCGCGCCACCGTCACCGATGCCGAGGTGCGACTGGGGCTCGGCAACGAGGGGCGGCGCACCGCCGTGATCACCGCGTACCCGGGGGACGGGCGCGCTCCGCGGACCTGGACCGTCGCCGGCCGGGACGGCGCCACCGGCAGCCTGCCGTACGGTCCCGAGGGCTACGACCTCCAGGTGCACGGGCCCGGCTGGGCGCTGTGGGAGCTGCGCGGCGCCGGTGTCGGTGCCGAGGCGCACGTGGTGGAGCGAGCCCACGCCCGCAGCGTCCACGTGGAGTGCAGCAACCCCTCAGGGCGTACCCGGACACTCCTGGTGGGCGAATCCACCCATCTGCGGCGCGGCGAGAACAGGGTGCAGACCGTCCGGCTGGCGCCCGGCCGGAAGCGGACCGTGTCCGTACCGCTCGCCCGGCACGGCTGGTACGACATCGTGGTGCTCGACGAGGACGACCCGCGCTTCCTGCGGCGGATGTCCGGCCGGCCTGCGGACGACGGACCGGGCGGCACCGACCCGGCGATCGGGACCGGGCCCGCGCTGAGTGCGGAGGTCACCCTGCCGGAGCCATTGCATCCGCTTACTGCCCCGCTCGTGCAGGGCAGCCCCGCCGAGGTGGTGGTACGCGTACGCAATGAGCAGACGAGCCGGTTGCGGGACCTCACGGTGTCGATGCTGGTGCCGACCGGCTGGACGGTGAAGTCCTCCGGGCCGGTCCCGCGGAGCCTGCCCGGAGGCGGCTCGGCGGACCTGCGGTTCACCGTCACCCCCGCGGCGGACGCCACCGCCGCCACCCTCACCGTGGCCGCCCGCGCCGAAGGAGACGGCCTGCTGCGGGTCGCGGACGCCCGGGTCCGGGCGGAGGTCGCCCGCGCGGTGAGCCTCACCCTGACCGCGCCGGCGAGCTCTCCCGACACGGACGGCTGTGTGCTGTATCCGGAGAAGCCGCTGGCCGTGACCGCGACCGTCACCAACGCGGGGAACGCTCCGCTCACCGCCCTGTCGGCGGCGCTGGCCGTACCGGACGGGTGGCGTGCCGAGACGACCGCCGGCACCCCGGCCTCGGTTCCGGCCCGTACGTCGGTGAAGGTGACCTGGGAGGTCACGGCGCCCGCGTCGGCGGCCCGCAACTCGGCGACGCTGAAGGCGACCGTCGGCGGGCGCACCGCAGGCGGCGCGGCGGTGGAGCAGACCGGGGCGCTGGCCACGCGGGTGGGGCCGGTGATGACCGGATACCTGCTCGCCGAGGACTTCGAGTCCCTCGCCGACCGGCTGGCCCCGGCCACCGACCTGAGCCGCCCGGGGCTGCGGGGCTGGACGCGGACCGCGCCCGAGGGGTGGACGGTCACCAACGCGGCCGGGATGCCGCAGGGCACGGAGGAACTCAACGGCTGGTCGTTCCTGTCCCGGCAGTTCTGGTTCCCGGCCGGCCAGGAACGCGCCGCGTTCAGCCGGTCCTTGGGGGTCGTCGCCGTCGCCGACCCGGACGACTGGGACGACACGGGCAACCCGGCCAGCCGTGGCACCTTCGACTCGACGCTGATGACGCCCGCGGTCGTGATCCCGGCGGGGGCTCCGATGCTGTACCTGGGATTCGACTCCCACTACCGGCAGGAGAGCCCCCAGGAGGCGGAGGTGACGGTGGTCTTCGACACCGGCGCCACCTCTCGGGTGCTGCACTACTCCAGCGCGACATCGGGGAACACCAACGGCGGCCGCGACCAGCGGAATCGTCTCGTCACCTGCTCCTTCCCGGTGCCGGCCGACGCGCACTCGGTGAAGGTGGGCTTCCGGGTCCACCACGCGGGCAACAACTGGTTCTGGGCCGTGGACAACATCAGGCTGGGCACCTCGCCCGTCGCCGACGCCTGACCGGCTTCGGGTCGGTCCCGGACGCGGCCCCGGTCCTCCGGCCCCGCCGGGGCGGAGGACCGGATGCTCCGGGCCGCCCAGGCGGAAGCCGATGCGGTCGGCGACGTCGACTGGTTCGTCGCGGTCGACCCGACCGTCGTGCGTGCCCATCGGCACGCTGCCGGGGCCCGAAGAACGGGGCTCCGCAACCCGGCTCTCGGACGGTCCTGGGGCGGGTTGACCAGCAAGACCCTTGCACTCCCGTGCTCGGGCTCATTGCTGGGCCGTGGGATTCACCTCGCCTGCGACGGCCAGGGCCGTCCTCCTCGCCTTCGTCGTCGCCGGCGGCAACACCAACGACTGCACCCGCTTCACCGCCGGCATGGAACAGACCCTGGTACCCCGGATCGGCTTCCTTCACGAGAACGGGCTCTGGCTCACTTTCCGTGGAGGGCTGACTGAATGTGATGGCAATGGCTCCCCAGGCCGTGAGCAACGGACAGTCGAAGTCACGTGCCCACGGTCTCGCTGCGACGTCTGATGGTCGTTCTCCTGGTGACGTCGCGACGGCAGACTACGAAGGTGGACTCTGACCTTTACCCTGATCTGGCTGCTGCGGGCAGCCTGGCCGCAGCGCTGGAACAGAGGGCGGCCGAACTCGGTACCGACCTCACGGTGGTACCAGGCGAATGGGGCCCGCTCGTTTCGGCGGGCATCGCCTCGTCGGTCCCGGAACGCAAGCCGCTATCCGTTCACATCGGGGCGGAGAGCCGTTGGTTCGGTGTCTCCGGCTGGATCCACGGAGTCGAACTCATCACCGGAACCACGTCCGACCTGGCGGATGTCGTCAGGGCCGGGGTGGCATGGGGGCAGGGCAGGAGCCTGCGGGAGCTGCGGGCGGGGCTGTCGTTTCTGCGCTCCAGTAAGAGCGCCGAAGCTTACGAACGGGGGCCGGCCGCGGTGGTGGAGCTGCAGTGGCGCACAATGCGGGAGCAGGCGGCAGAGGAACCGGGTTTCACAGGGTTCGGCGAACTCGTGGAAGCAGCTCATGCCGAATCACGGCTACGACAGCTCTACGTATTCTCCAGCCACTGGACGCTCGGCTTCAGCTCCTGTACTGGATTTCCGTTCCACAATGAGGTGGCCATCGTCCCGTCACACAGGGGCAGCCCATTCCGGGTGAAGAGGCATCCGCTCTCCGATGGCGTTCTCGGCGAGGCTTCCACAGCCGAGGAAGCCGTTGCCCTGGCAGTGCGCCACCTCCCCACCGATCTCGGTCCGGCAGTCGCGGGAACTGCCGAACAAGATGAATGACGAGTGCAGCTGAATCACTGACCGTCACCGCTCCCGTGGTCCACTGACTCCCCATCAGACGGTTACGGATGGGGAAATCCAACTGGCCGCCCGACAACGGCCTGACCTGCGGTTCATGAGTAGAGCAGGACGCGCTTGCGGAGGAGGTGAAAGCCGGCGCGGCCGAACACCTGTGGACAGCGGACGTTCGTCGAGCAGACGTCAGGGCTGACCCGGCGGCACAGCAGGCGGACCGAGCGGTTGCGTTCGACGCTTGCCGTGGTCGGTCTCGCCCTCGCCGGCCGGGCCGGCGCCCGGATGGCCCGGGTCTTCGGGGTGTCCGTCAGCCGCAGCGCGGTGCTGCGATTGCTCGACGCATTGCCTGACCCGGAGATGCCGGCCCCGCGGGTGGTCGGCGTCGATGAGTACGCCATGCGCGAGGGCCGCGTCTACGGGACGGTTCTGGTCGATGCCGAAACCCGAAGGCCGGTTGATCTGTTGCCCGACCGAGAGGCATCCACCCTGGCCAAGTGGCTGGCGAAGCGCCCCGGAATCGAGGTCGTCTGCCGGGGGCGAGCTCCGTTCTTCGCGGAAGGTGCCACAGCCGGGGCGCGTCAGATGGTCCAGGTTGCTGACCGGTGGCATCTGTGGCACAACCTCGACAAGGCCGCTGAGCGGTGCGTCGTCGATCACCGAGCTTGCCTACGGGGAACAGCGCTCGAGCCGCCCCGCCCGGTTGAGGAGCCCGATGCCCCACCAACACCCCGGGCGCCCGGCTCGGGCGCCTTGAACACGAGGACAAGTGGGTATGCACCTCTGACGAGGCGTTCAGCCCGATGAACGCCGCACGGTCCCCTTCCTCCGGGCCGCCCCTCCACACCGTGCACCTGACCGAGCCCCGGCCCTGGCGGCGCCGGCGCGCCCCCCCGACGCAGGCGTGCGGGCGGCGCGCCAGCGCCGGGGTGAGGGGAGCGGACGGTCCCCTCAGCGGGCCCCGGTCGGACGGTCCCCGGGTCGGGAGGGGGAGAGGGGGAGCGATACGGGTCGGGGGCCGGCTTCGGGCCCGCCGTACGGGTCTCCGTAGCCGTTCCCGGTCACCCCGTACGGGCTTGCGCCATCAGGACCGCCCGTGCTCTGGCCCTCCGCGTCCGGACCCCACGCGCCCCCGCCGCGGCCCGTTCCGTCCTCGTCGCTCACCGGGCGGCGCAGGACCGGCCACCACAGGGAGCGGCCGAGGAGGGCGGCCAGCGCCGGGACCAGGGCGATGGAGAGGACGAAGGCGGAGAGCAGGATGCCCAGGGCCGTCGCGAAACCGACCTGCTGCGTGGCCGGGGCCGGGTTCACCGCGAGGCTCGCGAAGGAGGCGGCCAGGACCAGGCCCGCCGATGCGATCGCCGGGGCGGTGTGCCGGACGGCACGCGCCACGGCCGCCCGGGCCGGGCCCGGGCGGGCCATCTCCTCACGGATCCGGTCCGTCACCAGGATGTTGTAGTCGGTGCCCAGGGCCACTACGAACAGGAACAGCACCAGCGGCAGCGTGAAGTCCACGCCGGGCCGCCCCAGTCCGTGCTGGAAGACCAGCGCCGAGGCCCCCAGGGTGGCCGCGAAGCCCAGACCCACCGCCAGCATCAGCACCACGGGCGCCAGCAGGCTGCGCAGCAGCAGGAACAGGATCACCGCGATGAGCACCGCCGCCACCGGGAACACCACCTTCAGGTCCTTGCCGACGGCCACCGCCACGTCGGCGAAAACCGCCGCCGTACCGCCGACATGCGCCTCCGTACCCGCCGGCCGGTTGGCCACGACCGCGTCCCGCACCGGACCCGACACCAGATCACGGGCCTCCTGCCCCAGCGGGTCCGCGTCGAGGAAGAGGTCGATGCGCGCGGCCCGCCCGTCCCCGCTCAGCACGGGCGGGGCCACCTGCCCGACGCCCTCCACCGCGCCGAGCGCCCGGACCATCCCGTTGAGCCCGGCTGCGTCCACCGGCCCGCCGCCGACCGCGGTGACGAACACCCCGGCCGGGTCGGACACGCCCGCGGGCAGGCTCTCGGCGATCTCCGCGGCGGTTTGCGCGGCGGCCGTCCGCTCTTCTCCGGCGGCCCGGCCGCCGTAGTCCATCCGCATTCCGGCCGTTCCCGCGGCCAGTGCCCCCAGCACCGCCAAGCACACCAGGACCAGTGCCGCGGGCCGCCGCACCGTCCACGCACCGGTCCGGGCCGCGGCCCCGCCCCGGGCCGACCGGTCCAGGGAACGCGAGGGCCAGAACATCCGCCGCCCGCAGACCGCCAGCAGCGCCGGCAGCAGCGTCAGGCTGCCCCACAGCATCACCAGCACCGAGACCGCGATCGCCGGGCCCAGTACCCGGAACTGGCCGAAGGTGGCCACACCGAGCGTCGCGAACGCCGCGACGATCGTCAGCGCCGCCGAGGTGATCGCCGTACCCACCCGGCCCGCGACCACCGCGGCCGCCTCCCGCCCCGACTGCTCCGGATGCGCGCGCAACTGCTCACGGAACCGGAAGAGGAGGAACAGGAAGTAGTCCACACCGATCCCGACCAGCACGACGTTGATCAGCCCGGGGGTGGAGGGCGCCAGCCGGATCCCACTCAGCAGGGCTCCGAGCACCACCGTTCCCATGGCGGCCCCGCCGATCACCGTGACCGCGACCAGCGGCAGCAGCGCGGCCAGCACGCTCCGGAAGACCAGCACGTGCAGCAGCACGATCACCCCGACCACCACGAGGCCCACCACCATGGAGCGGGTCTTCTCCGCGTCCTGGTCGTCCACCATCGACGCCAGCCCCCCGGTGAATCCGGTCCGCAGCCCTGCCACCTCGAACTCCGACCGGGCCTGGTCACGGAACGCCCGGTACGTGGACTGCACCCCCGGGTCGGCGGGGTTGCCCTTCAATTCCACGGACAACAGGCGCAGCTTGCGGTCCGGCGACGTCAGCGCGGGCGTCACGCGCGGGCGCTGTGAATGGTCCTCGGTCAGCACCGGAGGGGTTTTCTCGTCCCGCGGCATCGTGATCCACCGGCGGGACAACGCCGCCGCCCGGTCGTCGATGCGGCGCTCGTCGGCGGCGGTCAGCGCGGCCCCGTCCCGACGGGCCACGAGCACGGTCAGCGGCTCCACGTCCGGCCGCGCCCCGAAGTGCCGTTCGGCCACCCCCAGGGCCGCCGCCGAGTCGTACCGCTCGGGCAGGAAGCCGCCCGTGCCGGGCTGCGAGGCCCGGAAGACGAACGCCTGTCCCAGGATCGTCAGGGCGATGCCGAGCACCGCCCACAGGGCGATGACCTTCCACGGACTTCGTGTCGAGAAGCCGGTCAGGGCGCGGATCACGAGACCTCCGTACGCATGTTCCGCCCACCGGACCGGCAGGCGGTTCCGGGCACTTCCCGGACTGCTCCCAGACCATCAGCGGGCGGGCCCCGGATCATCGGCGCGCAGGAGGATCCCGGGTACGGGACCCCGGTCCGCGCCACGGCTCCCGACCAGGACCGGAGTACTGGTCGGCCCTCCGCCCCCGGGAGGACGCCCCCCTCGCCCCGCCGGGGAGAATGGAAGCTTCCGCCCCCGCCGCGCGTCCCTCCGGGCACCCGCGAGGGGCCGGGACGACGGGTGGACAAGAGCGCGGGACGGAACGGACGGGCATGCCGATGCGGGGCGGGAGCATGAGCAGGGACGCGAGCGGGGACGCGGACGCCAGCGGAGGTACGGGAACGGGCCGGGCAACGGGATCGGGCAGCGGCAGCGGCACCGGCAGGGAGACCGACGACGCCCCCGCCCCCGGCTCCGTTCCCGCCCCCGAGCGGCTGGCCTGGGACCGCGGGGACGCCCTGGTCGCCATCGGCGCGGCGGCCGTCGACCTGGTCGGCTACTCGCTGGGCGCCGCCGACCAGGGGCGGCCCCTGACCCTGGTCGGCTGCGCCCTGCTGGTCCTGGCGGCCCTGTGCCTCGTCCTCCGCCGTACCCGCCCGCTCACCGCCCTGGTCGGAGTGCTCGGCCTCGGCGCGGTGCTCAACTTCGTGACGCCCCTCCAGGGCCACTTCACCGCCGCCCTCGTCGTCGCCCTGTACACCGTGGCCCGGCAGCTCCCGCTGCGCCGGTCGCTCCCTGCCGCGGCCGTGACCGTACCCGCCTCCCTGGTCGGCCTGTCGGGCGGGCTCTTCGAACCGGCGACCCTCGGCAATCCGGCGGCGGCGGCCCTGGTCACCGGCGCGGGCGTGCTGATGCGCCGCCGGGCGCAGGAGGCCGCCGCGCACCGGCTGCTGCTGGCCGAGGCCGCCGTGGCCGCCGAACGCCGCCGCATCGCCCGCGAGCTGCACGACATCGTGGCCCACCACATCACCACCATGCAGCTGATGGCCGGCGGCGCCCGCGTCAACCTCGCCCGGGACCCGCAGGCCGCCCACGAGGCCCTGGTCACCCTGGAGGGATCGGGCCGGATGGCGCTGCGCGAGATGCGGCAGCTCCTGGACGTCCTGCGCGCCGGGGAGGAGCCCGAGACCGGCCCGCCCGCCGCGCCCCAGCCCGGCACCGCCGACCTCGAACGCCTCGTTGCGGAGGCCCGACAGTCCGGTACGGACACGGAACTCACCGTCGACGGGACGGTCCGCGCCCTGCCGCCGAGCGTCGGCCTGACCGCCTTCCGCGTGGTCCAGGAAGCCCTCACCAACACCCGCAAGCACGCGGTGGGCGGCGCCCGCGCCCGGGTCCGACTGGCCTACGGGGCCGGACACCTCACCGTCGAGGTCCACGACGACGGAGCCGGACGCACCACCGCCCACGCCGTCGACCGCGACGCCGCTTCCGCCGCCTCCGGCCCCTCCGTCCGCCCTTCCAAGTCCCCGGGATACGGTCTGATCGGAATGCGCGAACGCGTCGTCCTGCTCGGCGGCACCCTGGAGACGGGCCCGGACGGCACCGGCGGCTACCGGGTCACCGCCCGCCTACCGGCCGCCGCCGACGAGGACGGCGCGGGCCCCAGGGCCGCATGAGCCCGCCCGGGGCAGGACCCGCACCGCGACGCCCACCGCATCCGACCATTCCACCGGAACCGGAAGGACTCCCCGATGATCCGCGTGCTGATCGCCGACGACCAGCCGCTGGTCCGCCGCGGCCTGGCCCTGATCCTCGCCCCCGAACCGGACGTCGAGGTCGTCGGCGAGGCCGGGGACGGCGCCGAGGCCGTCGCCGTCGCCCGCGAGCTCCGCCCCGACGTGGTCGTCATGGACATCCGGATGCCCGTCCTCGACGGCGTCGGCGCCACCGCCGCGCTCTCCGAGGACCTTCCCGGCTGCCGGGTCCTGGCGCTGAGCACCTTCGACATGGACGAGTACGTGGTGGCGGCCCTGCGCGCCGGCGCCTGCGGCTTCCTCCCCAAGGACTCCTCCCCGGAGGAACTGCTCGCGGCCGTCCGCACCGTCCACACCGGCGAGGCGGCCGTCGCCCCGCGCCTCCTCACCCGCCTGATCTCCACGTACGTCCGCACCCCCCGGCCCGCCGCGGCCCCGCCCCCCACCGGTCCGGGAGCCCGGGACCTCACCCCCCGCGAACAGGAGATCTGGCGCCTCATCGCCGGCGGTCTCGACAACGCCGAAATCGCCGCCGCCCTCGGTCTCAGCATCTCCACGGTCAAGAACCACATCACCGGACTCTTCACCAAGCTGACCGTCCGCGACCGTGCCCAAGCCGTCATCGCCGCCTACGAATCCGGCCTGATCACCCCCGCCCCACCCTCCTCCCCCTCCTGAACGAACCGGTGCCGATGGCCACCCCCGGCCTGACCCGGGACGGCCGAAGTGCTCGGGGACCGCGGTGCGGTCCTGTTCGGTGACTGGAACCAAGGCCCGCCGTCATCGACACCATCGGCCGGCACCTGACTACCCGAGGCCTTTGCGACAACGCCTGTGGGCTGTCGGGCCTGCTGGAACGGCTGCGCTCCCACGGCCGGGTACTGAGTGCGGGCGTGGAAGGCACAGGTTCCTTTCGGCGCCGAACCGTCCCGCGACCTCCATCTGAGAGCTTCGGGGGAACGCGTCTTCGCGCAGCCGAAGCCACGGCGCCTGCTACGACGGGCACGATGCTCCACCCGATGCGTCAGCACGATCATCCAAGCCGTTCACACCCTGCCGACCGGTAAACCATTCAGGGTGAAAGAGGTTCAGTGCCACACCGATGCACGACTGGCTGCTGGACGGCAGCAACGACCCCGAGGCCGAGCGGGCCCCGACCCGGAGGAAGAACAGGGGGCTGCAGTCCGTGATCGAGCATCGGGGAACGCTGGGACGCACCGAGTTCAGCGTCGTCCGCACCGACGGGGTAAGGAAGTTGACCATTGGCGACTGGTCGACCACGCTCACCCCCGAAACCAAACGGTGCCACCGCAACCGGTGGCTTTACATGGTGAGGTGACCCCTGGGGTGTGGACACTCTGACCAATGGATCTTGGTGGTCCGAGGAAGGGTGTCCTGGTGGGACGTAGGTCTCGGTATCCGGAGGAGTTCAGGAACGACGCGGTCGCGCTGTGGCGTGCGGCTACCGGCCGACGCACGTATGCGGCGGTCGCGGCGGATGCCGGGGGTGACCGGCGAGACGCTGCGGAGCTGGGTGCGTCAGGCCGATGAACAGGCCGGCCGTGCTGGTGGCCGTGACAGCGAGGCGGCCGAGAGTCTGAACGAGGAGCTCGTGCGGCTGCGCGCCGAGCTCGGCCGGCTGCGCAGGGCCGAGAGGGAGTGGGAGTTCGAGCGGGAGATCCTGCGGCGGGCGGCCCAGTATTTCGCGAAGGAGATGCGGGCATGACCGGCCGCTGGACCTTCATCTCCGTCCACCGCGCCGACTTCGGCGTGCAGCGGATATGCCGGGTCCTTCGGGTTTCGCGCTCGGGCTTCTACCGGTGGCTGGCCGGCGCCGAGGCCCGTGCGGTCCGCCGGGCGGCCGACGACGCCCAGGTCGCGGAGATCCGCGCAATCCACGCCGGCCACCGGGGAACCTACGGGGTCCGCCGCGTCCACGCGGAACTGCGCGGGTTCGGGCACACGGTCAACCGCAAGCGCGTCGAGCGGCTCATGCGCCGCGAGGGGATCGAGGGCCGGCACCTGCGCAGGCGCAAGCGCACCACCGTCCCCGACCGGCTTGCCCCGCCCGTCCCGGCGGACCTCGAAGCCAACCGCCGTGCCCACGGGTCAACGCGCTCTCCGGGGATCGGCCAGTTGGCGGGGGAGGCGCACCGGTGCATCGTCACCCGCGGAAGCCGCTCCGAGGTCATGACGCATCACCGTCCTCAGGGTCCGCAGCAGACCCCAGACCTCCGCTTGGGACCGGAAGGCAGTGCTCATCGTCTCCCCGGGTTCGGGCTCTTCCCGTTCCAGGCGTTTGATCTGGCCGTACACCCCGTTCAGGGCCTTGTTGACCTCGCTCGCAGATGCGAGCACTTCGTCCGGGGCGATCATCTGCGCGCGGGAGTACGCATCGCGATGGGCTCTTTTGGCCTCGTCCAGTTCCGCCCGGTCGGTCTCCTCGACCCTGCGTTCCTGCATGGCGTGCAGGAACTGCCCGAGTGCCGTGGTGAACTGACGTGCGTCCCGATTGAGCTCCACGTAGCAGGTGCGTCGGAGGAGGAGGTTCTCGCGGACCTCCGCATGGTCCCGAAGCAGTTCTATCTCCCGACGTTTCGCCCGTTCAGAGGCGCGTTGAGTCAGCAGGGATCCTCCCAGGGTTCCTGCCACGCCTGCCACCGCGATGATCACAGAGCCGAGATCCACAGCACCCCCGAAGCCGTTCTGCAGTCCACCGGTCATGTCTTGGTCGTGCTCCACACCAGACGTTAGGCGACGGGAGGACGGACGATCCACACCGCAGACTGCCGGCCACGACCAGTGCGGGCACACCGGGAGGCCGTTGCGCCTCGTCTCCACCCCCCGGAAGGCCGGGCTCCTCCCGCACGTTCCCGTCGACGTCTCCACCGGCGGCGGGCCGGCTGGTCCCGTTCGGCCGGGTGCGTCATGCCCTGACCCCGCCCCACCGCCACCTCCCGATCGATCTGACCGCCATGGAGTCGAGCCGCGGGCCGCCCCCTGCATCCCGATACGGGTACGGCCCCTGGAAATCAGGTGATTTCCAGGGGCCGTACCCGTGCCGTTCCGGCCGGGGGGCTACTTCTTCGGCAGCCAGGCCTTCCAGGTGGACTCGTTCTCCTTGACCCACTTCTCGGCCGCCTTCTCGGGGGTCATCTTGTCGGCGGCGACGTACTTGGCGACCAGGTTCTGCTGCTCGGTGGTCCAGTTGAAGTTCTTCAGGAACTTGGCCGCGTCACTGTCCTCCTTCGCGAAGTCCGCGTTCATCCACTTCTTCAGCGGCACCTCGGGGTAGGCACAGGCCACGGCGTTCTTGTCCGCGTCGCAGCCGTCCTTGTAGGGCGGCAGCTTCACCTCGACCAGGTCCATGGTGGCGTTCATCCACTGGGGGGTCCACCAGTAGGTGAGGAAGGGCTTCTCGTTCTTGTACAGCTGCTCCAGCTGCGCGAGGTGCGTGGCCTCGGCGCCCGCCTCGATCGGCTTGTAGTTCAGGTCGAGGTTCTTGATCAGCGCGTTGTCGTGCGAGACGTACGAGGGGTCGCCCTTGATGAACTGGCCCTGGGAGCCGCTCTCGGGCGTCTTGAGGACGTCGGCGTACTTGTTGAGGTTCTTGTAGTCCGTGATGTCCGGGTGCTGGTCCGCGAGGTACTTCGGGACGAACCAGCCGATGTGGCCGGTCACGCCGAGGCCGCCGGCGGAGACGATGGTCTTGTTGCCCTCGACGTAGCGCTTCTCCTCCTGGGGGTGGCCCCAGTCCTCGAGGATGGCGTCGATCTTGCCCTGGCTCATGGCGTCCCAGGCGGGGGTCTCGTCCATCTGCTGGGTCTTGACCTCGTAGCCGAGCTCGTGCTCCAGCAGATAGCTGGCAACGGCGGTGTTGACCTCGGCGCCCACCCACGAGGGGGTGTGCAGGCTGATGGACTTGGAGTCCCCGCTGCCGGTGTCGGCTGCGCCGCAAGCGCTGACGGCGAGCAGGCCGATCACACCGGCGGCGGCGAGAGCCGCCCGACCGGCGAGGCTCCGGGTGCGCCGGTCGGTGCGGAGGGGCTGGGTGGGGGCGTGCATGGGCATGGGGAACTGCCTTTCGGACGAGAGGACGAGAGGACGGGAGACGGTCAGTGCCGGGCGTCGGCGGAGGGGTTTCCACCGGCCGGTTGGGTGAGCTTGTCGAGGGTCAGGCCGAGGCAGACGATGCCTGCACCGGCGACCAGGCCGGTGCCGAGTTCGCCCGCGGTGAGGCCCTTGACGACGTCGAAACCGAGGGCTCCGCCGCCGACCAGGCCGCCGATGACGACGACGGCGAGCACCAGGACGACGCCCTGGTTCGCCGCGACCAGCAGTGCCGGCCGTGCCAGCGGCCACTGCACGCCGCGGATCTGCTGCCAGGTGGTGGCCCCCAGGGAACGGGACACCTCCATGGTGGCGGGGCTGACCTGCTGGAGGCCCTGGGTGGTGACCCGCACCACGGCGGGCAGCGCGTACACGGCTGCCGCGGTGATCGCGGCGACCCGACCGGCGTTGAAGAGCTGGACGACCGGAATGAGGTAGATGAACTGTGGAAGCGTCTGCATGGCGTCGAACAACGGGCGCAGCAGGCGTTCCACCACCGGCACGCGAGCCGCGAGGATCCCGATGGCGAATCCCAGCAGGAGGGTGAGGCCGACGGCCACGAGGACCTGGGACAAGGTGTACAGGGACTTGTCCCAGATGCCCAGCACACCGGTGCATCCGAGGGCGAGCACGGCGGTCAGCGCTCCCCGCCAGGTGCCCACCAGCCACGCCAGGGCACCCGCCAGGAACAGCAGGCTCCACCACGGCAGCGCCTGCAGCCCGTCGTTCAGCGGGTTCAACACCCAACTGGTGAAGTTGCCCGCCCACACCGACGTACCGCCGACAAGGGGGACGTCCTGGTAGACGTTGCCGACCACCCAGTCGATGGCCGAGTTCAGCGGCCCCGCGATGTCCACCGTGACGCCCTCGGGCCACGCACGGCCCGCGCCGGATCCCAGCAGCAGGCCGAGCCCGGCCACCACGAGGGCGATTCCGGTGCCCCGGCGCCCGACGGGGGTGCCGTTGCGGGCGCCGGCTGCCGCGGTGGTGCGGTCCAGCCAGACGGCGAGGAGCACGATGGCCAGGCCCGCGGTCACTCCCTGGCCGAAGTCCCTGGTCTTGAGTGCCTGGTAGACGCTCTCGCCGAGGCCGCCGGCACCGACGACGGACGCGATGACCACCATGGACAGGGCCATCATGATGGTCTGGTTCAGACCGAGGAAGAGCTGGGGCCGCGCCATGGGCAACCGCGCCGCCCACAGCCGCTGCCAGGGGGTCGAGCCGAGTGACCGGGACGCCTCCAGGACGGCGGGGTCCGCACCGCGCAGGCCCAGGGCGGTCATCCGGACCATCGGGGGCGCGGCATAGATCACCGTGGTGATCAGCGCCGACGGGGTGCCGATGCCGAAGATCAGGACGAGCGGGAGCAGGTAGGCGAAGGCGGGCAGCACCTGCATGGTGTCCAGCACCGGTCGCAGCACGCGCTGCGCGGTGTCCGAGAGGCCGCCGGCCAGGCCGAGCAACAGTCCGAGCACGACGGCGACGGCGACGGACACCAGCATCAGGGCGAGCGTCTCGGTTGCCGCGTCCCACAGCCCGAGGAGGCCGCAGCCGGCCAGGGAGCCCACGGCGACGAGCGCCGGCTTGACGCCCCGCCGACCCGCGCCCCCCGCGTACCAGGCCAGCGCCGTGGCCACGGTGAGCACTCCGAGCCAACCCACCGAGGCGAGCACGTCGTGCGTCCAGGCGACGGAGTCGGTGGCCGTGTTGGACAGGTGCAGCAGGAAGTACAGGAAGACGGGGTGGGTGTCGCGGTTGTCGACCACCCAGTCGGCGAAGGAGTCCAGGGTGGGGATCAGGTCCACCCGCAGGGCCTGCGGCCAACCACCGTCCGCCAGCAGGGCGGCGGTGGGCAGCAGCAGCGCGAGGAACAGCAGCACCACCGGGGCGGACGGCAGGGAGAGCCGCCGGGCACGGGTGCGCAGGGACTTCTCGGCATCGTCTCGGGAGCGGTCGCCGCTGACCGGCGGGCGGGAGGCGGTGGCGGTACTCATGCGGTCACCGCATCCTTGTCCGGGTCCGGGTCCGGGTCCGGGTCCGGGCCCTTGCCCGGGGCGGGAACCGACGGCCGGACACCGTCCCCGGTCTGGGCGCCTGCGGCATCGCGGACGTTCTGGTGCTCCGAGTCGTCGTCGTGGCCGCCCGGCGTCAAACCGGCCACCACGGAGAGCAGCCGCACGTGGTCCACGACGCCGAGGAGCTTTCCGTCCGCAACGACCCGGGCGGGCACCCCGTCCCGGGCGACGGCTGCGATGCCCTCGGCGACCGTGGCGGACGGCGGGAGCTCCGCACCCTGCCGCGCCTCGTCGCCGACGGCCGGGCGCATCGCCCGGGACACCGGGACGATCTGCTCGTGCGGCACGTCACGGACGAAGTCCCGCACGTAGTCGTCGGCCGGACGGGTGACGATCTCCTCGGGCGTGCCGAGCTGGACGATGGCGCCGTCCCTCATCAGGGCGATCCGGTCGCCGAGCTTGAGCGCTTCGGCGAGGTCGTGCGTGATGAAGACCATGGTGCGGCCCTCCTCCTGGTGGAGGCGGGCCACCTCCTCCTGCATGTCACGGCGGATCAGCGGATCCAGCGCGCTGAACGGCTCGTCGAACAGCAGCACCTCGGGGTCGGCCGCGAGCGCGCGGGCCAGTCCCACCCGCTGCTGCTGGCCGCCGGAGAGCTGGTGGGGGCGGCGCTCCTCCAGGCCGGCGAGGCCGACCTTCTCGATGACCTCGTGAGCCCGCGCCCGCCGTTCCTCCTTGCCGATGCCCTGGATCTCCAGGCCGTACGCCACGTTGTCGAGGACGGTGCGGTGCGGGAGCAGCCCGAAGTGCTGGAAGACCATGGCGGCGCGATGCCGGCGCAGTTCGCGCAGTCGGGAGCGGTCCATCGCCAGGACGTCCTCGCCGTCCATGGCGAGCTCCCCGGAGGTGGGCTCGATCAGTCGGGTCAGACAGCGCACCAGGGTGGACTTGCCGGAGCCGGAGAGGCCCATGACCACGAAGACCTCGCCGCGGTGGACGTCGAAGGAGACGTCGCGGACGGCTGCCGTGCAGCCGGTGCGTTCGCGGATCTCGGCCGTGGAGAGGCCGGCGTTGTCGGGGTCCCCGGGGACGCGGTCGGCCTTCGGGCCGAAGACCTTCCACAGACCACGGACCGAGAACACGGGATCGTGACCGTCCATCAGGCGGCCTCCTTCGGGTTGTTGTCCGACACGAGCAGGTCGGCGCACTTCTCACCCACCATCAGGACGGCGATCATGGGATTCACGGCGGTCATGGCGGGGAAGACCGAGGCGTCGGCGATCCGAATGCCCTGCAGACCGCGGACGGTCAGGTCGGGCGCGACGACGGCCAGGTCGTCGTCCTGGGCCCCGATCCGGCAGGTGCCGGCCGGGTGGTACACGGTGTGGGCGACCTTGCGGGCGTACTCGCTGAGCTCCTCGTCCCCGGTCACCTCGGGACCGGGACAGACCTCGCGGCCCAGCCACGACGCGAGCGGTTCGGACGCCGCGATGCGGCGGGCGATCCGGATCCCGTCGACGAGGGTGCGGGCGTCGTAGTCGTCCTCATCGGTGAAGTAGCGGAAGTCGAGGGCCGGCTTTACCTCGGGGTCGGCGCTGGTCAGGTAGAGCCGACCGCGGCTGCGCGGTTTGGGGATGTTCGGCGTCATCGACACGCCGTGCTCAGGCCTCTCGTAGCCCAGGCGTTCCGGGTTGTCGGTGAAGGGGATCTGGTAGAAGTGGAACATCAGGTCCGGTCCCTCGGACTCCGGGTCGCGGCGCACGAACAGTCCGGCGTCGCTGTCCATCGCGGAGTTCTCGGGTATCGGTCCGTTCGTTTCCCAGACGATCACCGATTCCGGGTGGTCGAGCAGGTTCTCACCGACGCCCGGAAGGTCGTGGCGCACCTCGATGCCGAGCGCGGCTAGGTCCTCGCGCGGCCCGATGCCGGAATGCATGAGCAGCCGCGGGGTGTCCACCGCACCGGCGCAGACGACCACCTCGCGGGACGCCCGGAGCAGAACCTCCTCGCCGTCCTTGGTGCGGACGTGCACGCCCGCGGCGCGGGTGCCCTCGAATTCCAGGCGGTACGCCCAGGTCTCCAGGAGCAGGTGGAGGTTGGGGCGGTCCAGGAACGGGTGCAGATAGGCCACCGAGGCGGAGGAGCGCTTGTTGTCCTCGGGGTGGTACGCGAGGTCGAAGAAGCCGGCTCCCTCGTCGAAGGGCTTCCGGTTGAAGCCCTCGACCAGCGGGACGCCGAGCGCGTCGCGGGCCGCGTCGACGAAGTCGCGGGCGATGGCGTTCCGGTCCTTCTCGGCGACCGGGACGATGTTGTTGCGGAGCTTTCCGAAGTACGGCTCCATCGAGGCGGCGTCCCAGCCGCTGGCCCCCAGGCCGGCCCATTCGTCCCAGTCGGAAGGCAGGGGCTTGAACGCGATGAGGGTGTTGTGCGACGAGCAGCCGCCGAGGACGCGGGCCCTGCTGTGCCGAATGTGCGAGTTGCCGCGCGGCTGTTCCGTGGTCGGGTAGTCGTAGTCCAGTTCGCCGCCGAGCAGACCCATCCAGCGGCGCAGGGTGAGGACCTCGGGGCGGTCGACGTCGGAAGGGCCGCCCTCGATGACGGCGACGGTGACGTCCGGGTCTTCGGTGAGGCGCGAGGCGATCACCGAACCGGCGGTGCCGCCGCCGACGATCACGTAGTCGTAGGTGCGGTCGGACATGGTGCGTTCACTCCAAGGGGCGTGGGGGTGTTCTGGGTGCCTGTCGAGGCGCCGGCGACGGGCGTGTGCGTCGCCGGGCCGTTCGAGGGTCAGCCGGAGAACCACCGCACGGGACGGGGCGCCAGGTTCTGGTAGATGTGCTTGGTCTCGCGGTACTCGGCGAGGCCCGTGGGGCCGAGTTCGCGCCCGACGCCCGACTTGCCGAAGCCACCCCACTCGGCCTGCGGAAGGTAGGGGTGGAAGTCGTTGATCCACACGGTGCCGTGGCGCATCCGGCCGGCCACCCGACGGGCGCGTGCCGCGTCCGCGGTCCAGACGGCTCCGGCCAGGCCGTACTCGGTGTCATTGGCGAGGGCCACGGCCTCGTCCTCGGTGCGGAAGGTCTCGACCGTCAGGACGGGGCCGAAGATTTCCTCGCGGATCACCCGCATGCGACGGTGACAGCGGTCGAGGACCGTCGGCTCGTAGAAGTAGCCGCCCGCGGGACGGGTGTCAGAGGGCTCGGGACGCGCACCACCGGAGCGGAGCACAGCGCCCTCGGCGAGCGCGGAGGCGACGTACTCCTCCGTGCGCTCCAACTGGTTGCGCGAGACGAGGGGGCCGCATTCGACGCCCTTCTCGGTACCGCGCCCCAGCCGGATGCGGCCGGCCCGGCGGCTCAGCTCGGCCACGAACCGCTCGCGAATCGATTCCTCGATGATCAGGCGGGAGCCTGCCGAGCAGACCTGGCCGCTGTGGATGAACGCGGCGTTCAGGGCCTGGTCCACCGCGGTGTCGAAGGACTGCGCGGTGTCACAGGCATCGGCGAAGACCACGTTGGGGTTCTTGCCGCCGAGTTCCAGTGCCACCTTCTTGACGCCCGGAGCGGCCGCCTGGGCCACCTTCACCCCGCTGGTCAGACCGCCGGTGAAGGAGACGAGGTCGACGTCGGGGTGCTCGGAGAGGCGTGCGCCGACGGTGTGGCCGGGGCCGGTGACCAGGTTCGCGACACCGGCGGGGAGCCCGGCCTCCGTCAGCAGCGCGATGAGCGTCACGGTGGTGAGGGGGGTGATCTCACTGGGCTTGATCACCAGGGTGTTTCCGGCAGCAAGAGCCGGAGCGATCTTCCAACTCGCTTGCAGAAGAGGGTAGTTCCAAGGCGTAATCATGGCGCACACGCCGACCGGCTCATGCACGACAACGCTGTGCACGGTGTCACTGCCCGCGTCGACGAGGCGACCCCCGCCCTCGGCCAGGACGAGGTCGGCGAAGTAACGGAAGGCGTCGGCCACGCAGTCGACGTCGATCCGTCCTTCCTCGACGGTCTTTCCCGCGTCGCGGCTTTCCAGCAGGGCGATGTCCTCGCGGTCGCGGACCAGCAGGTCGGCGACGCGTCGCAGCAGTGCGGCCCGTTCGCTCACGGGCGTTCCCGGCCAGGTGCCGGAGTCGAAGGCGGAGCGTGCCGAGGCGACGGCGGCGTCGGCGTCGGCGGTGCCGCCCTCGGCTACCACGGCGAAGGGCTGGCCGTCTGCCGGATCGATGATCTCGCGCGTTTCACCACTGTGCGCGCCGCGCCAAGTGCCGTCCGTGTAGATGGTCGTTCGTGTCAACAAGAGTCAAGTGGCTTTCTTCTTCGAGCGGATCGGCACCGTCGTTCCATCGCGCCTGCTTCTTCCCGGCGCGGCCGGACGGCAGGGCGAACGGAGTCCGCGAGGCTGGATGCGGACCCGGAGGGCCGGCCTGAAGGCGGCCACCGGTGGGCGGGAACGTGGGGCGGACCGTCGGTGCGGCACGGCCGCGGGCCACGGGGTTCACCAGTGAGGGTCCCGACCCGGGGCCGCCGCGACCGGCGGGCGGCCGGGGTGCAGGTGGTGGTCATGCGGGCCGAAGTTACCCAGCAGAAGTCGAAAGTGCATGAGGCGAAAGCCTTGCGCCGGACATTTCGGAGTGTTATTGCCCGAGCTGTCTTTGATCCCCAGGGAGTGGCAAGGGCCACAAGATGTTTGAAGAAACTGGTGCAAAATTAGACAAAAGGTCACTTGATAACGAAGCTGCAACACCTTTGCGCTATGCCACGTTCGCAATCTGAACGTTATGGCATTGACGGCGACCTGGTGGTTTGGCCTGCTCAGGACTGGTTATGAACGCGCAGGGCGGGGGAAAGTTCCGCAAGTCCGGTGCAGGCGCACTTCGAGCCGCATGCCGGGCCAATCGGGCTGGCGCCTGCCCGGCCCACGGCCTGCCGGCCGGACACGAACCGTGAGGGCGGGGTGGCGGCGCAGCGGGCGGCATGTAGGGGAGCGTGCGCGGCGATGCGCGCTGGTCGCCGTCCGAGGCCCCGTTCTCCGCACGCCCCCGCGCTGTGCACCGCTTTCACGGCACCGGACCCCCCGAGCCGTCCGGGAGTTCCACTCCCACCGCGCCCACCGCGCCCTGCGCGCCGGGCGTGCGACACGACCGCATGCCGCGGCAGGCAGCGTTCGCCCTGCTGCCGCCGCCTCCTCCGCACGACCGAGGTCCCGCAGCCGTTCGTGTCTCCAGCGGCTGACGGGGACCAGGGATCGTCGTCCAGGAATCGGCGGTGCTGCCCGCCGGCGTCGCCGAACGTCCGGATCCGCGGTGGACGGGGTCGTTGCGGCGACTTCGGAGAGAGGCTGTGGGGCACTGCCCAGCGGTCGGTCCGCGCTCGGCGCGCCTACCCGGTCGGGGCGTCCTGCTGCGGGAACAGCTGAGAGACCTTGTCGACTGCGCGATAGCCGTCGTGCACCCCCTCGACCAGTGCGACCATCGAGGTCGAGTGCGCGGTGCGCAGCGGCAGGATCGCCTGGTAGTCCGGAGACTCGTACCACTCCTGGGCGCTGGCCACATCGGGGAACTCCAGCATCACGATGTCGCCGTCCCAGGCTCCCTCGTGCACGACGAGTTGTCCGCCGTGCACCAGGAAGCGACCGCCGTACGGCGTCATCGTGGCCTCGATCCGCTCGATGTACTCCGCGATCTCCGGGCCGAGCTCGACATCCTTCAGGTAGCCGATCACGTATGCGCGCGGCGCCGTCATGCCGGCACCTCGTCCAGGAAGCCGCGTACGTCCTGGATCCGGCCCGATCCGTCCAGCACCAGGACGTCGAATCCGATCACCAGCGGCTCTGCTCCCTCCGGGCCCAGGCCCCAGCGGAAGCGCACCTGACGATGGTGGGCGTCGATCTCGCCAACCCGGGTGAAAACGAACCCGGGAAACTGCGCCTGGACGCCGTCGACGACCACGGCGATCCCCTCATGGCCGGAGACCTCGGCCATCGGATCGGTGTAGGTGACCTCGGGCGACCAGTGCTCGGAGATCAACCTCGCCCGCTCGTCGCCGGTCGCGTTCCAGGTGGCCAGGTACTGCTGGACGATGTTCTTCATGATCAGTTCCTCCCGTTCGTTTCGATCGGCCGGTGTCCAACATCCTGGCCCGGGTCCGGTCATCCGAGCCATGACCTCTCAGGTCATGGCTGCCAGGACACGGCTCCGTAGACTCATGGCATGAGCGTTGAAGCCGAAGTCCCCCCGGTCGGTGTGCTGTTGCGGACCTGGCGCGAGCGACGCCGGTTCAGCCAGCAGGAGCTGTCCAACCGATCGCGGGTCTCCACCCGGCATCTCAGCCGGGTGGAGACGGGCAAGGCGCACCCGACCCCGGAGATGCTCATGCACCTCTCCGACAACCTGGACGTGCCGCTGCGGGATCGCAACCGCATCCTGTTGGCTGCCGGCTACGCACCGCGCTATCAGGATCGTCCATGGGACGACGCGTCGATCGCGGTAGTGATGGACGGTCTGCGTCAACTCCTCGACGCACACCTGCCCTACCCCGCACTGCTGCTGGACGACCACTGGGACATCGTCGACACCAATGCTGCGGTCGACCAGTTGTTGAGCGGTTGCGCGCCGGAATTGCTGGAGCCGCCGATCAATGTGGTCCGGGCGTGCCTCCATCCGGACGGGCTGGCCGATCGGATCGGCAACCTCGCGGAGTGGGGCAGCCATCTGCTGCGGCAGATGAGACACCGCGCGGAGCGCACCCAAGACCGACGCCACCACGAGCTCGTCACAGAGATCGCCGGATACCTCGACACATCCGATACCGCCCCTCCCTCCGCGGGGCCAGTGGTCACCCTCGAAATCGATGTGGACGGCATCCCGCTCCGGTTCTTCAGTACCTCCGCCACGCTCAGCACCGCCACCGATGCCGCCCTGGAAGGGCTGCATCTGGAGACGTTCCTGCCGGCCGACGACGCGACCCGACGTCGGCTCGACCGGCGGTAGACCGTGCCCGAAGGATCCCGTCGAAGACCCGGCTCCGCGAGGTCGAGCCACTCTTCTCAGACTTCGCGGTGGGTGAGGAGGAGGACCTCGCCTTCCTTCTGGGACGGGGGCACGTCTTCGTCGTGGACCGAGTGCTCGGGGAACACGGGCAGCGCATCCGCGACCTCCCGGGAACTGTCGCTGGTGCCCGCGGCGGCTGTCCCGGCAGCCTTTTTGCGCCGTTTCGCACCAGGGAGCTCCTGGAACGATGCCCCACGCAGGCTGCGGCCGTCAGCGCGAAGCAGCTCGTCGTCGACGGACGTCCTCCGCTGGGTCGACGGTCCTGATGGCTCCCCACGGTGCAACGGCCCCGTGCAGGCCATGCCGAACCTCACAGCAAAACGCCCGCGCCCAGTTCCTCACGCCCCAAGGCCGCGACTTCTTCCCCGACGGGGAAACCGGTGTCAACACCACCGTCGCCCTCCGGCGGACCGAAGCCGGACGCTCCCCGCACGACACCGACCCGCCAGGCGCAGACGGACTCCCCAGCATGTCGTCAACCGACATCACTTCCGACCGCCGCTGATCACGCCAATCCGGCAGCCCGCGCTGCCCGGAACCACGAGCTGGTCAATTCCTGCAGCGAGTCGAGTACTGCCCGAACTCGGTTCTCGTGAACAGCACCACAGCGGCTTTGTCCACGGTTGCGAGCAGCACGTGTTCACGACTCCGGGTTCTGACTCCCTTTCCGTGAGTCGGGACGTACGAACCCGAGTACCGCCCCGCACGACGTCTTGACGGCAGAAGACGTCGTGCGGGCGGACGAAGCGTCCCCGGGCACCACGACGGAGTCACGCTGCACGGGGAGCGGCCTGCTTCACTGCGGTGACGAACCTGCTGATCCGCTGATGGTCCTTGACCCCGGGGGCGGACTCGACGCCGCTGGAGACGTCGACGCCCCAGGGGCGCGCCCGAGAGATCGCCTCGCCGACGTTCTCCGGAGTGAGCCCGCCGGCGAGCAGCCAGTTTCCCCGGGGGCGGGACGTCGCGAGCAGCGACAGGTCCCACGGCTCACCGGATCCCGCGTGGGGGGAGTCGAGGAGGAGCACCTCCTCGCCGAAGGCGCCGACCCGGGTGTCGGGCCGGTCGCTCAAAGAGGTGGCCCTCCACAGTCGCGGGAAGATCGCGGCCGCAGCGGTGAAGTCCTCCTCCTGGTAGGCGGGGCCGTGCAACTGGAGCGCCCCGAAGCCAAGTTCATTGGCCGTACGGGCAGCTTCGGCAGCGGGCGTGTCATTGACCACCAGAACGGACAGGACGTTCGCCGGCACGTGTGAGGCGAGCCGCGCTGCCCGCTCCCGGTCGAGCCCGCGCACGCTGGTCCCGCTGATCACCAGACCGATGGCGTCCACCCCGGCCGTGGCCGCCACGTCGATGTCGGCGGTCGTCCCGAGCCCGCACACCTTGACGAACATCTGTCTCTCCTCTGCTGACCTTCGACACGGCTCCCCGAGCCTACTCACCCGTGACCGCCTGCGGACGCGGACTGTTGCCGGGGCAGCGGGGCAGCGGGGCAGCGGGGCAGCGGGGCAGCGGGGCAGCCGTTGCGGTTCGGCGCACGCCCGTTGGACCGCGAGGAACGCTCCTCTGACCCGATCCCGTGGCAGGACGGGAGGACGTCGACTGCGGCTCCGAAACGCGCCCTCTCAGATAACCGCTTGTTTTCCTCCGACTTGCGGGCGAACCTCGTCTGACACTTCACGAGGGCAGAGACAATGAGTACGCAGCAGCACACCGTCGACCACGAACTCATCGAGGCGGCGGCGCACGTCGCCCGCACGCGTTGCCGGGGCGACAACCACACCATGGCCGCCGCGGCACGCGCCCGGGACGGACGGATCGTCACGGCGGTCAACGCCTACCACTTCACCGGTGGTCCCTGTGCCGAGCTGGTCCTCATCGGTGCGGCGGCAGCCCAGGGAGCCCATGAACTCACCACGATCGTTGCGGTGGGCGACAGGGACCGAGGAGTGGTTCCTCCGTGCGGGCGGTGTCGTCAGGTCCTCCTCGACTACTTCCCGTCCCTCAAGGTCATCGTGGGGGAAGGCGACCGCCTCCGAACCGTCCGCATCGTCGACCTGCTGCCCGAAACCTACGTATGGGCCGATCACCAGATCGACGAGGGATAGCTGGCACCACACGGTCGGCCCCCACCGGGACGAGCGCTGCCCGGGCCGGATGGGCGGCCACAGGCCCATCGCGGCGTCACGATGCAGACCGGTCGGCGCTCCACGACACACTCCGCCGTTGCCGTCCGGGTCCGCCCGGGGACGGTGCTGCCGTGGGCGAGCCGCAGGAGTCGGTGTCCCCTTGCCTCCTCGGCAACGGAACGGGGCTTCACGCGCCGGGCGATGCCACCGGCTCTCCGTACACGCTCGAGATCAGGTCGAGCGCCTCACGCAGTCCGCCGGGACGCAGCAGCCCCCCGGCGGGGGCCGGCCCTGCCCACCCTGGCCCGGCCAGCAGGACGAGCGGCGTGGTGCGGGCGCCCCTGAGCCCGAACGAGGTGCCGGCCACGTGCCGTGCGAGGGCATGACTCGCCGTCGAGCGGGCCTGCGACCACAGGACGACCACGGCGGGCCCCGACCTGCGCACGGCGGCGTCCAGGGCCTCGGCGGGCACCGCCCCGCCGAACATCCTGGTCGGCAGCCTGCGTTCGGCCAGGCCCGCAGCGAGCGCTTCCAAGGGAAGGGTGTGGGATTCGGCCGGCACGCACGCCAGCAGCACCGGAGGCGCCTTCGCGGTCGAGGGCGTGCTCACCGCTGCTCGCCGCAGGGCCGTGGACACCTGCCACGACAGCAAGTGCTCGACCTCGACGTAGCGGTCGTCCGACGACTCCCACTTGCGGCCCACCGCATGGAGGGTCGGGACCATCACCTCTTCCCAGGCCGCGACGAGGCCGTAGTCGGAGATGACCTGTTCGAGCAGGGCCTCCATCGCCGGACTGTCCAGCCGCACCGCCGCCCTCGCCAGGCCGCGACACTCCTGCCGCACGTCACCGAGGGGCAGCCCGTTTCCCGAGCCCGGCTCGTGTCCCTCGGCGCCCGGTGCGTCCTCCGCCCCCGACGGAACCGGAGCCAGCGCCCCTTCCGCGACCGGGACCGACGTCTCTTCGCGGGGTGCGTCGGACTGCCCGAGGACGACCCGCGCGGCCTCCCCCGGAGGGATGCCGGTCGCCGTCAGACGACACATCTCCTCCAGCATCGCGATGTCCCGGGGCATCCAACGGCGATGCCTTCCCTGTGCGCGAACCGCGGGCCCGATGCCGTACCGCTGCTCCCAGGAGCGCACGGTCGTCGGTGACACGCCGAGGCGCCTGGCGACGGCCCCGGTGGTGACCCCGTGCATTGCTTCGGACATGCAGTCACTCTACGGCGCAAGAACGATGCGAGCGGGCCGTGGTCGTGCCCCTCCTGTCCGGGGCCAGGCGGTTCGAAGGGCTTGTGGGCCCGGCCGGTCTCGACGGTCCGCCGTGGGGTCCGCTTGTGGTCCGGGCGGCGCCTCAGGAGGGGGCGAGCCCGGCCAGGAGCGCCGTGATGGCGCGATCGGTGGAGTCCGCCATGTCCACGTGGTCCGGTGACAGGAGCCATTGCACCTGTAGCCCGTCCATGACGGCGATGATCGCGTTGGCCGTGTCCTCCACCGACCTGCGGTCCTGGATCTCGCCGAGCTCGCACGCCTCGTGGAGCGCCTCCACGATCGACGCGCGCAGACCCTCGTAGCGCGCACGGAAGTACTCCTGAGCGGGATGGCCCTCGGTGACGCTCTCCGCGGACAGGACCGCGTAGAGGCGTACGATTCCCTCGCGTTCGGCATTCCGGGCCACGGTGTCGACCAGGTGCCGCAGGAACGCGAGGCCGCGGGGGCGTTCGGTGCCGAACCGGTCGATGTCGCTCGCGTCGCGCAGCTCCAACACGCTGGTCAGCAACTGGGCCTTGGTGCGGAAGTAGTGCAGGACGCCGGCCTGGGTGAGCCCGGCCCGGTCGGCGATCTCCTGGAGCGAGGCGTTGTTGTAGCCGCGGTCGGCGAACGTGTCCATGGCGATCTGCAGGATGTCCCGTTGCCGCTGCTTGGCCTCCGCGCTGCGTGGCGTTCGAGGAGCCGCCTTGCGATGCGTTCTGCTTGCCGACTGGTTGCCCACCCGCGAAGCATAAGCCCCCGGTGTGGCCGGTGATCCACTTTCAAAAGGTGGGGGGAAGCCACGCTCCACATCACTTACTGAGTACTTAGTAAGTGTGCTTTCATGTGATCGTCGTCACTCCGACGCGCTGCCGTCACGGTCCGAAGGAGCCCCCGTGCCCGTTCAGCCGCCCACCCCTGCCGGTCTCCCGGGCCGTTCGGAACACGGGGGTGAAGGCCGCTGGGCAGAGCTGATCGAGGGGCTTGACCTGGCCGACAAGGTGCGCCTGTTGACCGGGGCGTCGCTGTGGGTGCTGCCGGGGGAACCGCGACTCGGACTGCATCCGGTCGTGACCTCCGACGGGCCCCAGGGGGTGAGGGGCACCGGTGAGAAGCCGAACGAAACCGGACTGCTCGCACCGGCCCCGAGCGCAACGGCCGCCACCTGGGACCCGGAGACGGCCCGTCGACTTGGCCGCCTGTTCGCCACCGAGGCCCGCCGCAAGAACGTGGACGTCGTCCTCGCACCACTGGTCACCCTGCAACGCACCCCGGTCGCCGGCCGTCACTTCGAATGCCTCTCCGAGGACCCGCTGCTGTCCGGAGTCCTCGGCGCCGCGCTCGTACGGGGCCTGCAGGAGGGCGGCGTCGCAGCCTGCCCGAAGCACTTCGTCGCCAACGACTCCGAGACGGACCGCACGCGCTACCGGGCGCGGGTCGACGCCCGCACCCTCCGCGAGGCCCATCTCGCCCCGTTCGAGCACATCCTGACCGACGCCGGGCCGTGGAGCGTCATGGGCGCCTACTCCGGACTGGACGACGGCACCGAATCCGCACCGGTCCTGGAGCACCGCCGCATCCTGCGAGGCGTCCTGAAGGACGAATGGGGCTTCGACGGGGCCGTGATCAGCGACTGGGCCGCCACACGGAGCGTCGCACCCGCGGCCAACGCCGGTCTCGACCTCGTGATGCCCGGCCCCGACGGCCCCTGGGGTGCCGCGCTCGTCGAAGCCGTCCGCCGCGGAGAAGTGGACGAGGCAACCATCGACGACAAGGTCCTGAGGCTGATGCGGCTGGCGGCCCGGGTCGGCAAGCTCACCGAGCCGTGGGGCTCCGGAGAACCGGCCCCGCCCAGGGCCGCCATCCCGACGGCGCCGATCGGAGAGGGCGACTTCGCCACCCTGCGGGAGACCCTCAACCGGGGCACCGTCCTGCTGCGCAACGAGCGGCACCTCCTGCCGCTGGACCCCTGCCGGCTCGGCACCGTCGCCCTGGTGGGGCCGAACGCAGTCCAGCCCTACCTCCAGGGCGGCGGCAGCGCCCACGTCCCCGCCGTACGCACCATCGGCTACGAGGACGGCCTGCGGGCCGCACTGCCCGAAGGGGTGACGCTCACCGTGCACCGCGGCGGCTCCTCGCGACGGCACGCCCCCTTCATCGACCCCGTCCGGCTCACCGGGCTGCACGCCGCCCATCTGGCGGCGGACGGCACGCAGCTCGGAGAGGAGGTCCGTCCCACGGGCGACTGGGGGGTCTTCCCCGTACCAGACGGAGTGACCGACGTGGTCCTGACCGGCCGCGTCACCCTGACCGAGCGGGGCACCCACACCCTGGAACTCGGCTGCTCCGGACGCTTCACCGTCGCCCTGGACCACCAGGTCGTGCACTCGGGCGAGGACGACCGGGGCGTCGAAATCGTCCTGGAGTCCCGCCACAACCACCCCGAGACCGTTCGCCACGGCGTGCGGGTCGGTTCCACACCGGTGGAGCTACACCTGAGGATCGACCTGCGGGTCATCGACGGCGAGGGCTACGGCCGCTTCGTCACGGCCCACCTGCGACACCAGCCACCCGGTCCGACGATCGAGGACGAGATCGACGAAGCCGTCCGGGCCGCACGCACGGCCGATGCCGCGATCGTGGTCATCGGCACCAACGAGGAGGTCGAATCAGAGGGTTGGGACCGTCCCGACCTGGAGCTCAGCCCCCAACAACACCGACTGGTGCGCGCGGTCTCCGCCGCCAACCCCCGTACGGTCGTCGTCGTCAACGCCGGCGCCCCGGTCCTGTTGCCCTGGGCCTCCGAAGTTCCCGCCCTGCTCTGGCACTGGCTGCCCGGTCAGGAAGCGGGGCACGCCCTGGCCGACGTGCTGTTCGGCCGTGCCGAACCCTCCGGCCGCCTGCCGTGGACACTGCCCGCCCGCGCCGCCGACGTCCCCGTCCCCGATGCCGTCCCCCTGAACGGAGTCGTCGATTACCATGAGGGGCTCCACATCGGCCACCGCGGCTACGACCACGCCGGCATCGAGCCCGCCTTTCCCTTCGGCCACGGGCTGGGGTGGACCACCTGGTCCTACGGACGGGTCGAGGCACCCGAACCGTCCGTCCCCGTTCCGTCTCCCTGCCCTGCGGGCGGGGACGGACCGTCGGTCAAGGTGACCCTGACCAACACCGGTTCCCGCCCCGGACGCGAGGTCGTCCAGGCCTACCTCGAAGCCCCCGCCGCGCCCGACGACCCGCTCAGGGTCCTGGCAGGGTTCGCCGTGGCCGAGATCGCGGCGGGCGACACCACGACGGTCACGCTGACCGTCCCGTGGCGCACCTTCCACCACTGGGACGAAGGCGCCGGGCGGTGGCGCCCGCGCGCCGGTCGCCACCGCTTGTTGATCGGTCGATCGAGCCGTGACCTGCACCTCGCCCTCGACTTCGACGTCGTGCCCGGCGCCGGGGGAGCGGGGCACGTCCTGCGTTTCATCCGCTGACGCCCGGGGCCCGTCCCCTTCCGCCCGCGCCGATCGCGCACGGGAGCCGAGCCGTTGAGCGCCGGGCCGCATGCGCCGCCGAGGCGGCCCGCCCGCCAGACGGCCGAGGCCGATCAGGCAGGAAGGAGCTGGACGATTCCCACCCACGGAAAGTTGCCCGTCCGGTGACATGCGCGAACGCTCCAGCGTCCCGCCGGCACGGGAACGTGGGCTTGCTCCGGCAGGCCTCCCTGGTCCGGGTACTCCACGGCCAGGTCGGCTCCGGCCACGGCGGAGTCCAGGAGGACCGATGCTCCACCGGTCTCCCAGACCCCACAGTCTTCCCAGTCGGCCGAGGGGTCCCCCAGGACGGCTTCGGCGGCTTCCAGGAGCTCGACGTCGGAGTCGGCGGCAAGCCATCGGAGGAAGGCGTTCTGCTCGGGGAGGTAGCAGGTCGTGGCGGGTTCGTCGGCCAACACCAACGCGGATCCCCCGGTGCCGACCTCGATGATCCCCGCCAGGCCCTCCACGTCGCATGCACGGTCGTAGTCGTCGGGAGCGTCGGTGCCGCCGACGATCACTCCTCCTTCCGTGCATCCGCCCCACTGCTCCAGTGCAGGGACCGGGACGACGATCAAGGGGCCACCCATCGACTGCACCCAAGCGAGATCGGCATGGGCGCGACGGGAAGTCTTGCGAGACGCAGGCATGTGAACACTCTGCCCCCGGCCCCCGGCGCCACCTGAAGCACCCACCCGCACGGTCCAACGTCCCAACCTCCCGGTGTTCGCCCCCGGCCCGGCCCGGCCCGGCCTTCCGGCCTTCTGCGTTTCGTGCGGAGGGGGCGCCCTTGCCTTCACACTGAACGATCGTTTAGTGTTTTGAACATGCGTTCAGCAATGAAGGGCGGCGACGACCGTACGAGTCGGGCCGTGATGCGTGACGAAGCACTGAGGCTCTTCGCGGAGTCGGGGCCGGAAGCGGTGTCCGTACGACAGATCGCCCAGGCCGCAGGAGTGTCGCCGGGACTCGTGCTGCACCACTTCGGTTCCAAGGACGGGCTGCGACAAGACGTCGACCAGTACGTGCTGACCGTCTTCGAAGCCGTGCTCGGAGAGGTCGCCGGGCCCGCTCCGGAAGCCGGAAGGACAGAGGGGGATCCACTGCGTTCGCTGGGGGAGTTGGTGCTGCGCCACCTGCCCGAGGACTCGCCCATCCCCGCCTATCTGGGGCGGCTGTTGCTGTCGGATTCCGAGGCGGGGCGGACCCTGTTCCGCCGGCTGCACGAACTCAGCCTGCACACGCTGGAGGAGATGGAGCGGGCCGGGCGGGCCGTGCAGGGCCGAGACCCACAGGTGCGGGCCGCGTTCCTGCTCGTCAACGACCTGGCGCTGCTGCTCCTGCGTCCACGTCTGACCGAAGTCCTCGGGACCGACCCGCTCTCCACGCCCGGCCTCGAACGCTGGGCGCCAGAAGTACTTGCCATCTACGGCGGGGGACTTGCCGCCGAGGAAACGGGTGATACGGCATGAAGGCAGTGATCTGTGGGGCGGGCATCGCAGGCCTTGCCCTCGCACACCGAATGGATGCCCTCGGATGGGACGTCGTGGTCTGGGAAAAGGCACCGGGCCCCCGCACCCAGGGGTACATGGTCGACTTCTTCGGGCCCGGGTACGACGCAGTCGAGGCCATGGGTCTCCTGCCGCGGCTGAAGCAACTGGCGTACCGGATCGACGAGGCGAGCTTCGTCGACGAGCGTGGGCACCGCCGCACGGGCCTCGACTACGTACAGTTCTCCCGGGCCGTCGGCGGCAGGCTGATGAGCATCATGCGGCCCGATCTGGAGAAGGTGCTGAGGGAGGCGCTCCCGCCGGCAGTGGACCTCCGTTTCGGCACCGGACCGAAGGCGGTGCAAGAGACGCCCGACGGAGTACGGGTGACCCTCGCCGACGGGACCGTCGAACGGGCCGACCTCCTGGTCGGTGCCGATGGTGTGCACTCCACCGTGCGCCGACTCGTCTTCGGCGGCGAAGCCGACTTCCTGAAGTACCGGGGGTTCCATACGACCGCATACGTCTTCGACGACCCGGAGGTCTTCGAGCAGGTGCGGGACCGCCTCTGCCTCACCGACACGGTCGACCGCCAGATGGGCCTCTACGGCCTGCGAGACGGACGGGTCGCCGCCTTCGGGGTGCACCGGGCCGGCCCCGGGAAACTTCCCCGCGACGCCCGGGAAGAGGTGCGACGTGCCTACGGAGGCCTCGGTTGGGTGGTCCCGCGGGCCCTGGAGAAGTGCCCCCCGTCCGAGGAGATGTACTACGACCAAGTGGCACAGGTCGTGACCGACCGATGGAGCCGGGGCCGTACCGTCCTGGTCGGGGACGCAGGCTACGCCGTGTCCCTGCTCGCGGGCCAGGGCGCATCGCTCGGGATCGCGGGGGCTTACGTACTGGCCGAGGAACTCGGTCGGGCGTCCTCCATCGAGGCAGGGCTCGCCGCGTACGAGGAACGCTGGCGTCCCGTGGCCGAGGAGAAGCAGGAAGCCGGGCGGGCGGCTGCCGAATGGTTCCTGCCCGCGTCCGCCGTGCGCCTGCACGTCAGGCGCACCGCCATGCGCCTGTCCGGGCTTCCAGGGGTGGGCAGGATCGTGGCCCGCTCGCTGTCCGGCAAGCCTGCGGTCCTGGCCCGGGAGGTCGAGGCAGCCGAAAAGCTCGGGACGTGACGGCGCCAAGGGCCGCGGTTCGGAGGCGCGGTGCCGGATCGGGAACCGACGGGCTCCGACCATGACGTGAGTGGACCTGACCGGTTCGGGGGTATCCGTCGAACACCGGATACCCCCGAACCGGGCGGCCTGGAGGGAACGTGGAGCGGAGGGCTTGCAGCAGCCCCCAGGACGCAGAGTGGCCGAGAAGGTCCCGCTCAGGAGCTCCTGGCGGCCAAGTCGAAGAAGTTCATCGTCCCACGTGCAGCCAACGCCTCCGAGTGGGAAGCGACTTGCTCAAAGAGCCACGGAGAGCCTTCTCGCGGCACTCTTTTCCGCACTGGCTGCGGGGAGCGAACAGCTCACACTCGTAGCGCCCCGTCTGCCCGCCTGGTCCCCGGCCTGCACAGTGTTCTCACAGGACGTAGCCACGTCATCATTCTCTGGGTCGTGTTGTCCTTGACGGGAACTGAGATGTTTCCATCGCTCGACATCTCCTGAGCCTGCTCAACCGATGTCGATACACCGGAGAGGTGGCAGTTGGTCGGGCATCGTAACGGGGGCTTGTCGCGTTTCGTGAGCGGCGTGTTTTGGTCGGACGGGCGACGTCATCTATAACCGTGCCGAGAGTGCAAGGGAGAGTTTTTTCTGCCTCGCTGTCGTTCTAGCTAGAGTCTTTGACTGCTGATTATTTGTTGGGTGGACTCTTTAATGGGTGGTGAAGAGGTCATAGGTGGAAGTGGGTTGGGTTGTGGTGAGAGTGTTGAGGGTGGGGTTGACGGTGAGGATGGCCTGGTGGAGTCGCTGTATTTGAGGGGAGGGCTCGACGCCGAGTTCGGTGATGAGGTGAGTGCGGAGCTGGTGATAGAGGGTGAGTGCGGTGGCGCGTCGCCCTGAGCGGTAGAGGGCGAGCATGGCCTGCGCGTGGAGCCCTTCGTGCTGGGGGTGGCGGGCGGTGAGTTGAGTGAGCTCGGCGAGGATTTCGGCGTGTCGGCCGAGGCGCAGATCGGCGTCGATGCGGCGTTCAGTGGTGACGAGGCGACTTTCTTCGAGGCGCATCGTTTCGATTTCCAAGATGGGGCCGACGTGGACGTCCACGAGGGCCGGTCCTTGCCAGAGGGCGAGCGCTTGTTGGAGAAGCGTGGCTGCTTTCTCGTCATTTCCTTCCTCGAACGCTTGGTGCCCTTGGCGGGCGAGCTGTTCGTAGGTGTGGACGTCGATGGAATCTGTGGGCAACTGAAGGAGGTAGCCGCCGTGTCGGGTGGCGAGTATTTCTTTGGCGAGGTTGGGGTTGTGGGGGCCGATGGCGGTGTTCAGCCTTCTTCGGACCTGGAGTATGTAGGACTGGAGGGTGGTGAGAGCGCTGTGGGGCGGTTGGGTCCCCCAGATCTCTTCCATGAGCGTGGTGACGGGCACGACACGTCCGGGGTAGAGCGCGAGGAGCGCCAGGATTTGTCGCGGCTTCCGGGCGGTTGGAACGATCGAGACGTCGTTGATTTCTGCGTTCAGCGGTCCTAGAACCTGAATCTTCATCGTGCTCTCCGTCGCCGTGATCGAGTTTTGCGGTTTTCTGTCTCGGTTCGTTCGAGGTGCAGGTCTAACGCTTCCCTTGGAGAGCCTTCGCGAATTTTGAAGGCTTATTGCGCGTTTTTCTGGAGCTCTCAAGCGGTGTGGTTCTCATGAAAACTATTTGGCGCCCCGCCGTGCGCGGCACCGCATGCTGATCGACCGGGGCTCACGAAAGGCCTCGTCCCCGTGAAAGAGGCCGCCTGCTGCCACCTACAGTGAACACAGACGGTTTGAACGGAAGTCGTTTTGGTGCGGCGGATTCTTCCCGTCCCGATTCGTTTCGGCTCGTACCGTCCCACGTAGCCCAGCCCCGGCTGGCCCCGACTCGACACGCCCTGGTCTTGCCCGTCCAGGTGGGTGCCGTTCCGTATCGGTCCTCTCCGGACCGCAGGCGTGCTCTGCTTTAGACGTGAGCGAGTTGATGGGGTTTGACCGGAGGCGTGGTGAGGATGGCTCGTTGGAGCCGCTGGAGGGGGGCGGAAGGTTCGAGGCCCAGGTCGCGTACGAGCGTGTTGCGTAGGTGCTGGTAGGCGGCAAGTGCTTCTTGGCGTCGGCCCGAGCGGTGCAGTGCGATCATGAACTGACCGTGGAGGCTCTCGTGGGTCCGATAGCGGTTGGTGAGCACGCCGAGTTCGGCCAGTAGTTCTCGGTGGCGCCCCAGCGCGAGGTCAGCCTCGATGCGCTGGTCCAGAGCGCAGAGTCGATTCTCTTCCAACCGGCGTTTTTCTGGATCGAGTTGCGTGCCGCTGTGGACGTCGGCGAAGGCGGGGCCGGTCCATAGGGCGAGTGCTTGTCTCAGGATGCGCGCGGCGGTGGGGAAATCTCCGGCGTCCATTGCCCGGTAGCCTCGCCCGGCGATTCGGTCGAACTCCCTCGCATCGCTGGAGCCTTGACTTCCGTTGAGCAGGTAGCCCCCGGGCAGGGTGACCAAGACGTCCTTCGCGGTGCGCGGAAAGGCGCCCCGACTCCCCTCGTCACGTCGGCCCGCTGCGTCTTCTTGCTGCAGGGCGGCGGAGATGAGCGCGCGGATCTGGAGCACGTACGTCTGCAGGGTGGTGCGGGCACTGCGCGGCGGCTTGGTGGCCCATAGCTCGTCGATCAGCGAGGGTACGGAGACGGGCTGGTCTACGTGGAGGGCTAAGAGGGCTAGGACCTGTCGGGGTTTGGGCGCGGTGGGGGTGATGGACCGCCCGTTCTCCCGTACCGACAGTGGGCCCAGTACCTCAATGTCCACGCTGAACTCCCCCTGGTACCCGGTTGGTTTGGTCCTTGCGCTCGGGCCCCGCTAGTAAAAAACAGGACCGATGGTTTGTCAATAGAAGACCAACTGTGCTGTTTTGGCTTCTCTGTGCCTTCGTGTCGTTAGAGGAAAAAGCTGCTCTGAGCTGGTCTTTTCTTCGATCAGGCAGGGCTGACCCAGCCCCTGCGGGGCGCTTCTGCTGCGCTTGCTGTCTTACAGGGTGGTAGCGCGGGAGCGAAGAGGGTCTTAAACAGACCAGTCGGTTTGGTGTCGGAGCGCCCTCCGGGTCATGGTGGTGGCTTGTTCTGTGCCGTCGTCTGGTGTCTCGGTGGGTGCAGGGGCGTGGGTCGCCCTGATGGCATGGGTGGCGCCGGACCGTGCTGGCGAGGGCAGCCACCCTGCCGAATGCCTCGAGACACCCGTGGTCTGGTGGGGTGGCTGTCCGGTACTGCCGGGCAAGGCTCGTGTGAACCACGTGAACACCAGAGTCAGGTCGGGCGGGACGGGCCATCCGTTGATGACTGAGGGCATGCGCCAGTAGCCCCCCGCAGGTGTAGCCGGCGGTCTCCAGGCGTCTCGGCAGCCAATGGCGCAGGCCGGCCGTCGTCGGCCCGGATGAAGGTCTGCGCATGGCGGGCGGCGAGCGCGTCGGCGAGGGGTCGTAGTAGGACCGGATCGTCTTGACCCTCAGTCCGGTCTGTCGGGCCAAGTCGCCGACAGCGAAGAGCGAGTTGCCGTCCGTGCCGGTCCCCTTGCGTGTCCCTTAAGAGGACCCAACACAATGAGGCGGTCACCAGCAGGCGACGCACTGGGTGAGGTCTTCGGACAGGAAGATCGTGAAACGTCTCCGTGTTCCGGTGACGGTCGCCAGGTAGACCGGAGCGGTTCCTGCGGCTTGGAGTCCGGCGATGGCTTCGACAAGTCCGGGCCGAGGTGTGACGCCCGTGTCGAGCATGACTTCGTGCCGCCAGGACCAGATATTCCAGAGCCGTTGCGCAGAAGCCGTTTGGTTCGAGAAGACCTCGCAGTCCGCGCCTGCCTCCAGCTCGGCCAGGGCTGTGCGTGCAGAGACGCTGCCATGCTGGGACAGCGCGGATTGCAGGGCGTCTCGGTTCATGCGATCAGTTTGCCGGGCCGGTCTGTCGACGTGGAGTGAGTGCCGGTCAGGTCAAGAACAGCACGTGGCGGCGGATGATCAGGCAGCAGGCGAGCTTGAGGAAGGCTTCGTGGAGGTCGGCCCGTCGTTCCTGGCGGATGCGGAGCCGGGGCTTGACCCAAGGCCGGGAAGTTGACGAACACCCATTTCACACAAGGGGTGTTGATGTAGAACAACGGACCTCGTTGGTACAGGCAGTCGACCAAGACAGCTTGTACGTGAGGAGCTCCGTTGCAGGTTCGTCTTGCCTTGCCGTCCGCGCTGACGGCCATCACCCGTACCGTGGCCGCGGGCCGGTTCGCGCCGGGCCATCCGGGAGAGCCGACCGTCGTGGTGCCGTTCGAGCTCGTCGACGCGGTGCTGGCCGAGACGTGGACGGTGCAGCGGCGGCTGAGTGATCTACCGTTCCGGGTCGGGGTGCACTTCCTGCTCGCGATGTGTCTGTTCCCCGAGGTCGGCTACCGGCTGGTCTGGGACAAGCTGACCGGCGGCCTGGCCGGGATACCGGTGGCCTCGCCGAGCGCGAAGGCCCTGCGTAACCCGCGCCGCAGGCTGGGGCTGCGCCGCTGTGGGCTCTGTCCGAGGTACTTGCAGGTCCGCTGGCCCGCCCGACGCCGCCGGGGGTGCGGTTCGGTGCCTACCGCACGGTGTCGCTCCACGGCTGCAGCTCGGCGCGGGTGCCCGACTCGCCGCGCAACCGGGCCCGACTTCGGGTGCTTGGGGAGGGTGTTGTTGCCCTGTTGAAGTCTTGGTGGTTGCTCCGGTGGGCTAGTACTCCAGTGCGGTTTTGTGATCTACCCGGTGGGTTCGTTGGCGGACCGTCGTTGGTAGTGGCTTTGTCGGGCTGTTGCCTGGTGGCGTCTG
>NZ_JBHYMK010000015.1:34003-144611 GCF_042743065.1 Streptomyces sp. NPDC058872 | reverse complement strand
CATGCTCCGCGACGGGACCTTCTACGAGACCCGCACCCCCGAACCGGCCGCCGCATGACGCGCTCGACCTTGACGAAGGACATAGAGGCACCCCCTTCACCACCGCCGGGTCCGGTCGGGCACGGTGGGACCGGGGCGGGGCTCAGGGCTCCGAGGGCCGCTCCGTCCGGCCCTCACCCGTGGGGTACTGGGTGGAAGGGGCCGCTCGGGGCCCTGCCGGCACCAGGAACAACTCGTCCTCGAAGCACCAGGCCCATTCCTCGTCGGCGGCGAGCGAGACCGCCACCGGATGTCCGGTCGCGAGGTGGTGGGCATGGGCGTGGGCTCCGCGGGAGCTGTCGCAGCAGCCGACGTTCCCGCACGTCGCGCACCAGCGCAGGCGTCGCCACGTCCACCCCTTCGCCTCGCACACCGCGCAGACCGCGCCGACCGGAGGAGCCTGCGGGGCGGAAGACCACAGATGGCCGCAGGAGGATCCGCCCGGGCGCCCCCCGTCGGGAGCCACCCTCCAGACCGCCGCCCCGTCGGCCCCGTCGGCCCCAGGTGCTCCGGGCACTCCGGGCACGCTTGCGTCGGGGTGTTCCTTCGACACCGCTGACCACCTTCCTCACCGGGTCACGACGGGCGCGCCGGGCCCGGGACCGGAATGGACCGGGTCCCGGGCCGGGCGTCCGCCTCACTGGGGCATGAGCACCGTGTCGATGATGTACACGGTCGCGTTGGCGGTCTTGACGTTGCCGCAGACGACGGCGGCGGTGTCGTTCACCTCGTACGCGTCCCCGGACCCCGAAGTGGTGAGCGTGCCGCCTTCGAGGGTCTTGAAGGACCCGTCGGCCAGGTCCGCCTTCTGCACGGGCTCGCCCACCACGTGGTAGGTGAGGATCTCGGTGAGGGCGGCCTTGTCCGCCAGGACCTTGTCCAGGTCGGCCTTCGGGATCTTGGCGAACGCATCGTTCGTCGGCGCGAACACCGTGATGTCCTCCGCGTTGTTCAAGGTGTCCACCAGACCCGCCTTCTGGACCGCGGCCACCAGGGTCGACAGGGCCGGATTGTTCGACGCCGCCGTCGCCACCGGGTCCTGGGCCATCCCGTCGAACGAACCCGCACCGTCCTTCGGCACCGAAGCACACGCCGGACCGAACGGGCCGTCGCCGTCGTCGGCCGATGCCCGGGGGGCCAGGGCTCCGAGCGAGACCGCGAGGGCCGCGGCGGCCAGACCTGCCGGGACACGGCGTCGCATGAGCATGGTGGTCATGACGTGCTCCTCCCACCGGCCTCGGACCGAGCGGGCCGCGACCGTGGATCGCTTGTCCTCTCACCCACTCATTCGGCACGAAGGGGCTCTTCGGATGGGGTGGGCGGCAATTTTCTTCGCGCCGGGCAGAAGGGCACCGGCCCCCTGGGGAACCGCATCCGGAACGCTCCTTCCCGCCGAATCACCACGATGCGTCACCCGGACGCGGAAGGGATCGGGCCCGACATGGCACGTACGCACTGGCTCTTCGGCGACCAACTGGGCCCGGCCTTCCTCGCGGCGGGCGACGGCGGTCCCCCCGGCGACGCCCGCGTGTTGATGATCGAGTCGCGCGGGGTCTTCCGGCGGCGGCGCTTCCACCGGGCGAAGGCGCACTTGATCCTCTCCGCGATGCGGCACCGGGCCGTCGAACTCGGCGACCGGGTGACGTACGTGCGGGCGGACACCTATCGGGAGGGCCTGCGGCAGGCCGTGGGCGACGGGCCAGTGACCGTGCACCACCCCACGTCACGGGCGGCACTGGGCCTCGTGCGGTCCCTGGACCAGGTCACCGTCCTCCCCCCGCGGGGCTTCCTCGTCCGGCAGGAGGACTTCGCGGCCTGGGCAGACGGACAACGAAGCCTTCGCATGGAGGCCTTCTACCGTCGGGTCCGCCGGAACCACGACCTCCTGATGGAGGGCGGGGAGCCGGTGGGGGGCACCTGGAACCTGGACCACGAGAACCGGGAACCACCGCCGCGCGGAGCCCGGACGATCGGGGCCCCGACCCCCTACCGTCCCCGGGAGGACTCCATCGACGAGGAGGTGCGTGAGGACCTCGACCGCTGGGAACACGACGGGGACGTCTCCTTCGTCGGCCGCGACGGACCGCGGCTGTTTCCCGCCGACCGGCGGGAGGCGCTCACCGCGCTGCGCCGCTTCCTCCACCACCGGCTCGCCGGGTTCGGCGCGTACGAGGACGCCGTGCTCGCCGACGACGACACGCTGAGCCACAGCCTGCTCTCCTCGTCCTTGAACCTGGGGCTCCTCGATCCCGCCGAGTGCGTGGAGGGCGCGGAAGCCGTGTGGCGGGCGGGCGGGGCCCCGCTGAACTCGGTCGAGGGGTTCGTCCGACAGGTCGCCGGATGGCGCGAGTACGTCTGGCAGCTCTACTGGTACTTCGGCGAGGAGTACCGGACGTCCAATGCCCTGGGCCACACCGCCGAACTGCCCGACTGGTGGAACGAACTCGACGCGGACGCCGTGTCGGCCCGCTGCCTGGCGACGGCGCTGCGCCAGGTCAGGGACACGGGATGGACCCATCACATCCCCCGGCTGATGGTGCTGGGAAGCCACGCGCTCCAGCGGGGCTGGGACCCGGTCGCCGTGACCGACTGGTTCCACCGCTGCTTCGTCGACGGGTACGACTGGGTGATGCTGCCCAACGTCGTGGGCATGTCGCAGTACGCGGACGGCGGGAGGATGACCACGAAGCCGTACACCTCGGGCGGCGCCTACATCGATCGCATGAGCGACTTCTGCCGGGCCTGCCCGCACCGCCCGGACCGAAGGGTGGGGACGGACGCCTGCCCGTTCACCGCGGGCTACTGGAACTTCCTGCACCGGCACCGCGGCCGGCTCGTCCACAACGCCCGGATGTCCAGGGCGGTGCACGGCCTCGACCGCCTCAAGGACCTGTCGGAGCTGCTGGAACAGGAACGGCAACGGGGCGGCGGACCGCCGTGAGCCGACCCCGGTGCCGGCCCTCGGTGCCCGTGCTGGCCCCCACGGGGTTCCACCCCGAGGGGGCACGGCACCACCGTTCCGGCGCTCTTCGCGGCGGGTCCGGTCCGGGCGCCCGGACCGGAGCGGTCCCGGGTGCATCCAAGGTGCCCCTGCGCGCGGAAGCAGCAGTATGCGCACCCGGGTCGACGACCCCGTGGCGCAACGGACCGGACGAAAGGCGGAGGACGGCATGGCGATCAGTGTGGAGCGCAGCTTCGTGGTGCCCCGCGCCCGGTCAGAGCTCATGGCCTACCTGGAGGACTTCACCCGCACCGAGGAGTGGGACCCGGGAACGGTGTCCTGCGTGCGGCTCGATGACGGGCCGGTGCGGCCGGGCTCGCGCTGGCGGAACACCTCGCGCTTCCGGGGCCGGACGACCGAGCTCACGTACGAGCTCGTCGCACGCGAGCCCGCGCGCCTGGTGTTCGTCGGGGAGAACAAGACGGTGACCGCCCGGGACGACCTCACCTTCCGTGCCGAAGGGACCGGCACCCGGCTCACTTACCGGGCGACCCTGACGTTCAAGGGGCTCGCCCGGTTGGCCGCGCCGTTTCTGCGCACGGAGTTCGAGCGGCTCGCCGACGAGGTGGCGGAACGCCTCCCGGCCGTCGCCGCAGCGAGGCTCTGAGGACCCGCCCGGCTCCTGGAAGTCCCCCGCTTCCCCGTCGTTCCCGCATCAGCAGGGTGGTGACATGTCCGATTCTCTTCACGGGATCACGACCGGTGCGGTGGCACGACGGCTCGGGGTCTCACCGACCACGGTGCGTTCCTGGGAGCAGCGCTACGGCATCGGCCCCGCCGTACGGGAGGACGGTCGGCACCGGCGGTGGAGCCCGGCGGACGTGGCGATGCTGGAGGAGATGTGCCGGCTCACCGCCTCGGGCGTCCCGCCCGCCGAGGCGGCCCGTGCAGCCCGTCGGACCCGCTCCGGAGGGACGGCAGTGGTTGCCGGAGTGCCTCCCGTGGCAGAGGCGACGGACGTCGAACCGTCCGCCTACCCGCCCTCCGAGGGTTCTTTCCGTCCCGGAGTGGGCAGCGGGCTGCCGCTCGGCGCCGTACGGCAGGAATGCCGCGGCCTGGCCAGGGCCGCGGTGCGACTCGACGGTCCCGCCATGGAGGGACTGCTCCGGCAGGTGCTCGCGGAGTACCCGCTGGTCACCGCGTGGGAAGAGGTTATCGCCCCGACCCTGCACGCGGTGGGGCGGAAGTGGGAGTCCTCCGGCGACCGGTACGTCGAGGTGGAGCACCTGCTGTCCTGGCACGTCTCAACCGCGCTGAGGCGCGCCGTCCTCGCCGGGCCGGCGGCAACGGGCCCCACTGCTCCGGTCGTCCTCGCCTGTGCTCCGGCCGAGCAGCACACCCTTCCGCTGGAGGCGCTCGCCGCCGGACTCGCCGAACGGGGCCTGTCGGTCCGGATGTTCGGCGCGGCCGTCCCCGCAGAGGCCCTGGACGCGGCGGTGCGGCGCCTGGGCCCGGCCGCCGTCGCCCTCTGGTCACAGACCAGGTCCACGGCGAACCACGCCCTGGCCCGGCAGGTGGCGGGCACGGTGTTCGGCGTGCGGGGCGCGCGGACCGCTCCGCTGGTCCTGCTCGCCGGTCCCGGCTGGCTCGGTCGCCCCCTGGCTCCCGGTACCGCGCGCCCGAACGGGCTGCGCGAAGCGCTCGACGCCGTCTGCGGTCTGTACGGCGAACGGGCCGAATCCGTACGGGCGTAGGGCTTCCCCGGCCCGACCGGGGTCCGTGCTCCGCGATGGACGTGCGGGGCAGCCGGCGGCCCGCCGGGACGGTGGCCCAGGGCAGTGCCTCCCCCGACCGGCGCATCGTGGCGGTCCGTGCGCACGAGGGCCCCGCACCCCCCGGTCGTGAGGGGTGCGGGGCCCGCGGGGCGCCGCTTACTGGGGCATGAGGACGGTGTCGACGATGTAGACGTTGGCGTTGGCGGTCTTGACGTTGCCGCAGACGACCTTGGAGCTGTCGTTCACGGTGTACTCCTCGCCCGAGCCCTTCGTGGTGATCTTGCCCTTCTCCAGGGTCTCGAAGGAGCCGTTCTCCAGCTGCTGCGGGGTGAGCTTCTCGCCCACCACGTGGTAGGTGAGGATCTTGGTGAGGGTGGCCTTGTCCGCCAGGACCTTGTCCAGGTCGGCCTTCGGGATCTTGGCGAACGCATCGTTCGTCGGCGCGAACACCGTGATGTCCTCCGCGTTGTTCAAGGTGTCCACCAGACCCGCCTTCTGGACCGCGGCCACCAGGGTCGACAGGGCCGGATTGTTCGACGCCGCCGTCGCCACCGGGTCCTGGGCCATCCCGTCGAACGAACCCGCACCGTCCTTCGGCACCGAAGCACACGCCGGACCGAAGGGCTGGTCCATCGCCGGGGACGCCTCGGTCGAAGCGTCACCCGCGGCCTGGTCGGCGGCGGCGGTGGTGGTGGCACCCGCCGCGTCCGATCCCCCGTCGGAATCCGAACAGGCCGCCAGCGAGAAGGGCAGGAGGGCCGCGGCGGCCACGGCAACGGCGCTACGACGGACACGCAGGGCATTCATGGTTGTTGCTCCTTGAAAAGGGTTCTCTCGGTCCCGGGCGGACCGATCGGGGTGGTGTCGTCCGAACCGGGTCAGGGACCGGTCCGGTGGTCGGGGTGACGGTGGCGAGGACCCGGTGCGGGCCGCGCGCCCCGTCGACGGAGGGACCCCGGTCGCTTCCGACTGCGGGGCCGGGAACGGGCGTCCCGGGGCGCTGCTCCCCCGGGTGCGCCCTCGGCGGCCACCGGCCGGGCGACGGGTCGCGAGCGAGCAGCCCGCGACTCGACCGTCGGCAGCGCGGAAGGGCCGACGGCGAAGCCGGCCCGCGTGCTGCGGAAGGTGTGTCCGGTGTCCTCGTGGAAGCTGCTCACGCCTGTTGATTCGGCGACGACCGTCCGGCGGATGGGTTTGTCACCCGAAAGAGTGTTGGCCTTCTCCCACGGGCGGGGCGCGCCCACCGCGTCCTCCCTGCTCATGCGGCCTTCCACGCCCTTCGCGCCGGGGCCGACCTCCCCCTCGCCCCCTCTTGCGCGAACAGCGGGGAGCCGGCGGACCGTGCGCCCGGGGAGGGGACGGTCCGTCCCGGAGGGCGGAGCCCCACCAGACTCACTCGAAAGGGTTAACAAAAGGCGGGCTGGATGACGGATCGGCGGCCATCCGCACGCCCTTCCGCTACGAAGACCATGCAGACAGCAGCACCCGGCAGCACCTTCGGCCGCCCTCCGGCGGGCGGAGGACCGCTCTCCCGCAGAAGGACCAGCATGCGATGGACACCCCGCCCCCGGACGGCTCCACCGGACGGCTTCGTTCGCTCCCCACGGCCGGAGACCGCCCCGTGACCCAACCCCTTCCCTTCGGCACCCCGGGCAGGGCCGCACGAAGCGACCTCGTCGAGGTGATGCAGAAGGTCGCCCAAGGCGACAAAGAGGCCTTCTCCGCCCTCTACGACGCCCTCGCCCCCCTGGTCTTCGGCATCGTCCTCAAAGTCGTCCGCGACCGCTCCCAGTCCGAGGAGGTCACCCAAGAAGTCATGATCGACCTATGGCGCCAGGCCGGCCGCTACCAAGCCGACGCCGGCAGCGTCACCACCTGGGCGGCGACCATCGCCCACCGGCGGGCCGTGGACCGCGTCCGCTCCGCCCAAGCCGCCACGGACCGCGAACACGCCCGAGCCGCACGCGAACACACCACCGCCTTCGACGAGGTCTCCGAGCAGGTGGAAACCCGCCTGGAGAGCGAACAGGTACGCCGCTGCCTCCGCGGGCTGACCGAACTCCAGCGCCAGGCCGTGACCCTGGCCTACTACCGCGGACTCACCTACCGTGAAGTCTCCCAAGCCCTGCAGACCCCGCTTCCCACCATCAAGACACGCATGCGCGACGGACTGATCCGGCTCCGCGACTGCATGGGGGTGACCACGTGAAACAACACCACTTCGACCCGCACACCCTCGCAGCCGCCTACGCCCTCCACGCCCTCGAACCCGCAGAGCGGGAAGAGTTCGCGCGTCACCTTCCGCACTGTGCGGACTGCCGCAGGGAGGTGGCCGAGTTCGAGGCGACCGCGACGCGCCTGGCGTCCGCCGTGGCGCAGAACCCTCCGACCGGACTCAAGCAGCGGACCATGGCCGCCATCGACGACGTGCGCCAGTTGCCGCCGCGCACCGCCACGAGCGGTGCGACCGCGGGCTTCGCCCACCGGCTGAGGCGCAGGGCGCTGCCGCTCGCCCTCGCCGCCTGCATCGCCGCCGCGGCCGTCTTCGCCGGTCTCGCCGTCAAGCAACACCGGGAGAACGACGAGGCCCGGCAGCAGGCCCAGCAGGCGGAAGAGCAACTCGACGCCGTCAGCTCCGTACTGGCCGCCCCCGACGCCCGCGCCGCACACGGACGGGCGAGCAACGGGGCGCTGACCACCGTCGTCTCCTCGGACCGCCAGAACCAGGCGGTCTTCTCCGCCACCGGGCTGCCCGCCCCGCCCCGCGGCCACACCTATCAGTTGTGGCTCGACCAGGAGGGGACGATGGAGCCCGCCGGGTTCATCGACGAGGACGGCACCGTGGTCATCGACGGTGACGTCAGCGGAGCCACCGCGGTCGGTCTCACCGTCGAACCGGCCGGCGGATCCGCCCGGCCCACCACCCAGCCCCTGCTCTTGCTGGCCCTTCCCTCCTGACGCCCGGGGCAGGTCCGGACCACGACTCCGCCACGACCACCGCAGGAGCGGGCCGGGCCCCTCGTACGAGGAACGCCCGGCCCGCCTCCGTCCCCCCTCCCCGCGTCACGGGCGGGGCTGCGGGTGCGGGGGACCGGACGGGCGCCCTCCGGCAGCCGTTCCGCTCCGCTCCCGCGCCACGTCCAGGTAGTGGCCGGCCAGCGCCCGGGCCATGGCGGTCGACGAGTACCGGGAGCGCACGAGGCGCTGCGCGCGGGAGGCCATGGAGGTCGCCTCCTCGTCGTCGACCCGGAGCAGGCGGCGGAGTCCTTCGCCGAGTGCCCGCGCGCCGGAGGTGTCGAGCAACAGGCCGTTGACGCCGTCCACGAGGTAGTGCGGGACCCCGCCGCGGACGGGGCCCGCCACGAGCAGCCCCGCCTCCATCGCTTCGAGGACCGCGAGCCCGAACTCCTCCTTCGCGCTGGGGCACACGTACCGGGTGCGGAACCGGCTCCCCGGAGCGGCGAGGGAGCGTTCGAGCAGGCGCACGTCCGTGTTGGAGAGGGCGGGCAGGAGGACCAGCCGCCCGCGCGCTTCGGGGCAGCCGGCGACGGCCCGGTCGATGCGTTCGCGCATCACCCGCTCCACGGGGTCCTGGGCGAGCGGGCTGCCTCCGACGAGCACCAGGACCGAGTCCCGGTGGCACCCCGCACCGATCCAGGCACGGACCAGGACGTCCTGCTGTTTGACGGGGTGCAGTCGACCGACGCTGAGCAGCACCGTCGGTGCAGGGGGCCCCTCCGTGCCCGCCGCCCGGTCGATGGCACGGAGGAGCAGCTCGCTCCGACGGCCCCCGTCAGCGGGCGGCCGGTAGGGCGGGATTCCCTCGGGCGGGGCACTGGGGGCAGCACCGTCCTCCTCGTTCGCCAACTGCGGGAAGTGTCGGATCAGTTCGCATGCCTCCGCATCCCGTCCGGCGATGCCCACGACGCGATCGGCCCGCTCGACCAAGCGGTCCGCGAGGAAGACCCGGTGCAGATCGTGCCGGAGGGCGCCCGGATCCGCATCGGGCACGTCATGCCGCTCGGCCACCTGCCGGTGCGGATCCGGGGTGACGGTGAAGACCAGGCCGGCCCCCGTCCTCCGTGCCGCCTCGGCCAGGGCGAGCGAACCGTCGTCCGCGTAGCGGACGTGGAGCACGTCGACCGGCCTGCCCAACGCTCCGAAGAGCCTGGTGGCCCACCAGGCCGTCTCCTCTCGGTACCGCCCCATTTCCTCGGGGCGCACCTGGTGGGGGCTGTCGACCGGAAGCCTGAGGACCCAGTGTCCGGGCCCGCGTCGGTGCAGGAGGACCGGGTCCGCCTCCAGTTCCGGGCGACAGGCCGTCACCACCGTGACGACACCGGCGATGCGGTCGGTTCGGGCGAGGGCGTCTCCGAGGGAGCCCAGCAGGACGCTGAGGCCGCCGCTGAGTCCCTCGCCCGGGCGGTCGAGGTGCCCCAACAGCATGGACTGGGCGACGAGCGTCCCCGTCCGGAGCCCGAGGGGTTCCGGGGCGCTCGGGAGAGCGCCCTCCAGGGCGCTCCGCAGCACCCGTTCGTACGCGTCCGGCTCACCCCGTGCGCCGGCGGACGGGGGCGGAGTGCCGCCGTGGGCGGACAGCAGGCGCCAGGCCGCGTGCCTCACCCGCCGGTCCTTCCCGCGCGAGAGGGGCACGAGCTCGTCCGGGGGCAGGGGACGCAAGCGCTCGGCTTCGGCCAGGTCGAGCAGCAGGGGAAGGACGTCGGGGTTCCGGCTCGTGCGCAGGCCCTGCCGCACGGCGGCCACGGCCCTGAACCGGCCGTGGTGCCGGACCACGGCCGGCCACACCTCGAACACGGCCGCCCTCGTGCGGTCGTCGCCGGAGAGGAGCCGGACGCACTCCGAGGGCGTCGGGACCTCTCCGGTCCGCAGCCGGTGCCTCAGCCGGGCCAGGGCCAGGTCCCAGGAGGACGCGACCGCAGGGCGGCCGGCCGCACCGTGGTCCGGACGGTATTCCGCCTGGACCAGTTCGGCCAGCAGGTTCGGTGAGGCCGTGCGCCAGCGTGACGAACCGTGGGGGGTGCGCTTCCAGTAGGCGGCCCTGGCCGCCACGAACGGGTCGGACGGGTCGTCCTCCGGGTCTCGACGGGTGCGCTCGGCCGTGGCCACGGCCGGATGGGAACGGTTCATCGGAAACTCCTCGACGACGGTCGACAGCCAGTCCTTCGTCGACGGTCCGGGGCGCGGATGCACACGGGCGGCCTCCGGAGACGGCCCCCGACGGGTGCATCCGCGGGGCGGCGCGGGACGAAGAGGCCTGCATGGAGTTCTCCCGTCATGGTTCCGGCGACGACCGGGCACCCCGTGTCGTGGTCGTCAGCCCCCCGTTCCTCTCGCACGCCCAGCCCCTGTCCGTACTGGCGGGAGCGCTCGCCCGGGCGGGCTGCGCGGTGCACTTCGCCAGCGCGCCGGCCTTCGCCCCGCTCGCGCAAGCGGCCGGAGCGGGCTTCGTCCCGCTGACGGTGACCAGGAACGCCAACACGGGCGTCGCCCGGAAGACCGCGCAGGGCGCCCGGGAGGCGGAGCGCCTGGCGGAGTTCCTCGACTCCACCCGGCACGGAGCCGTGGCGACCCTGCTCACTCAGTCCCGCCACCGCGCCGAGGACCTCCTGTCGGAACCCGAGCGCGTCCTGGCCGATGTGCGGGCCCTGCACTCCCGTCTCGCGCCCGACTGGTACGTCGTGGACCAGCTGAGCTACCCGGTGACGCTCGCCCTGCACTGCCTCGGGCTCCGCTACGCCACGTTCTGTCCGGGGCACCCGACGTACGTGCCCCATGCGCCCGATGCGCTCTTCGGGGTTCCCTATGCGTGGCCCCGGGCCATCCGGCCCGCGGAGGAGGAACTGATCGCGTTGCGGCGCGCGGCGCGGGCCAACGACACGGCGTTCACCGAGCAGTTCGCGACGGTGGCGCGCGCGCACGCGCCCGCGGCCCGGCCACCGGGTCGGGCCTTCGCCCTGACCTCGCGGCAGGCGGTGGTGTTCAACTACCCGCACTTCCCGTGGCTTCCGGAACGCCCTGCGTGCGACACCGGCTTCTTCTACGGGGGGCACTGCTCCCCCGCCCGGGAACCCGGCCCGGGGCCGGCCTGGGAAGCGGTGGTGGACCGATTGCGGGGGTCGTGCGCCCGGTTGGTGCTGATCGCCCTGGGCACCTTCCTCTCGGCCCGCGACGACGTCCTGGACGTGCTGGTCCGGGGCCTGCTCTCGCACGTGCCGGACACGGCCGTGGTGGTCGCCGCGGGCGACCGCGCACCGGCGCTGGCGCACTGGTCGGGGCCGCGGGTGCACATCGCGGACGTCGTTCCGCAGCGCTGGCTCTTGGAGAGGGTCGACGCCATGGTCCACCACGGTGGGAACAACTCCTTCACCGAGTGCCTGGCATCGGCGACCCCCGCGCTCGTCCTGCCCTTCTCCAGCGATCAGTTCTCGATCGCGCACGACGCCGAGCGGGCCGGACTGGCCGTCTGCCTCGATCCCTCCCGGCTGCGGCCGCAGGCGGTCGGGGCGGCGCTGCGTCAGTTGCTCGCCGGGCCTCCCGCCGGCCTGCCGCGGTGGTCCCGGGAGGTGCGGAGGCGCGGCCCCGACTGGATGGCCCGGATGCTCGTGCGGAAGATGACGGCGTCGCCGCCGGTGGCCCGGCCCGGTCGGCGGGAGCCGGTCAGGCCTGCTCGGCGACGAGACGGGCGAGCGTGCTGAGCGCCCGTCTGGTGTGGCTCTTGACCGTGCCCAGCGGAAGGCCGAGGAGCCGGGCGATCTGCGGCTGGGTGAGGTCGAGGTAGTAGGCGAGGAAGAGGACCTCGCGCCGCCGGTCGGGGAGACCGGCGACCAGGGACGCCAAGCCGAGCCGTTCCACCGCTCCGGCACCGGTGTCCGGACCCTCCGCGGCCGGTCCGCGGAGCAGGCGGCGGAAGCCTTCCTGCCGCCGCACGAAGGCGGCCGACGCGTCCGCCGCCTTGTGGGCGGTGATGCCGTGGAGCCAGGGTCCGAGCCCTCCGCGACGGGGACAGTAGCGTCCGGAGTGCAACCAGACGTCGGCGAAGACCTGCTGGACGACGTCCTCGGCGTCCTGGAGGTCGAGGCAACGGCGCCTGGCCCAGCGGAGCACCACCGGGTACCAGTCGCCGTAGATGGCGTCGAAGCCGTCCCGCACGGTGTCGCCGTGCGGGACGTCGGTGGGATGGGTGCGACAGTGCCCGCACGCGGGCGAGGAGGAGACTTCGGGCATCGGCCGGTTCCGGAGCAGTCCGGGGACAGGGAAGGGGTCGCGATGCCGGCGGCCGTAGGGGGTCCCTCAGGACGGGGCCGCAGCGAAGGGATGCCCGTGGGACCAGAGGATCACGGGAGCCCGCCGGGCACCACCCGGTCCGGACCGTTCGTGGCGGTCGTCGTTTCGACGGGACCCTTCCGTCTGCGCCCGGGGCTTCGAGGGCGTGCCGTGCGTCCTGCGGCCCCGGGCTCAGAAGCCGAAGATCCGGAAGACGAAGAAGAGTCCCACGAGCACGGCTCCCAGGACGATGAGGGACACCCAGAACATCGGGTGCTCCCAGATGCCGCCGTCGGCACGCTCTTGGTGGGCCGAGGAGGTGGAGCCCTCGGCGGGCGGGGTCTCCCCGGGGGGTACGAGCTGCTCGGACATGACGCCTCCTCAAGGGGGCGGAACGGCGTTGCGCCGTCGGGTCTTCACGGTCTCCCGGCCGTCCCGCCCCCGCCACACGCGTCGTTCGTGCATCGAAGTGGCCGCTCCTCGGGCGTGCGTCCGCGCCCGTGGCGGGGCGGAGCCCCTTGGCCCCCGGGGTCGGGGTGCCAAGGGGCTCCGGAGCAGGGGGTCGAAGGACCGGCCGCAGCGATCGGTGGAGGTTCAGGGGCGGTGGCGGAGCTCACTCGGCCACCAGACCCTGGGCCCGATGTCCCGGACGAGGGCCGGCACCAGGAGCGACCGGACCACGAGGGTGTCGAGCAGGACGCCGAAGGCGACGATGAAGGCGATCTGGACCAGGAACGCCAGCGGAATGACCCCCAGTGCGGCGAAGGTGGCGGCGAGCACGACACCGGCCGAGGTGATCACCCCTCCCGTGGCGACCAGTCCCCGACGCACGCCCTCGCGCGTGCCGTGGAGCTCCGTCTCCTCGCGCACCCGGGACATGAGGAAGATGTTGTAGTCGACCCCGAGCGCGACCAGGAAGACGAATCCGTACAGGGGGACGGCCGAGTCGGTGCCGGTGAATCCGAAGACGTGCTCGAACACGAGGGCGGAGACCCCCAGCGTGGCCGCGAAGTTGAGTGCGACCGTGACCACCAGGAGCACGGGCAGCATCAGCGAGCGCAGCAGGCCGACCAGGATCACGAGGATGATCACGAGGACGACCGGGACGATGACCTGCCGGTCGCGCTCCGCGGTGAGCCGGGTGTCGTACTGCTGGGCGGTGTAGCCGCCCACCAGGGCGTCGGCACCGGGCACCTCGTGGACGGTGGTGCGCAGCGCGGCGACGGTGCCCTTGGCCGCATCGGAGTCCGCGGCGTCCTCGAGGGTGACGTCGATCCGCACGCGCCCGTCCGCGACCAGCGGCTGCGGGGTGCCGGGCAGGGCGAAGACGGTGGCGGAGGCGACTCCGTCGACCCCCTCGGCCGCCGTGCGCACCTCTTCGGCGGCGTCGGCGTCGGCGATGACGACCGCGGGGTTGCCGGCGCCGCCCGGGAAGTGCTCGCTCAGACGCTCCTGGGCCGCGACGGAAGGGGCGTCCTTGACGAAGATCTCGTCGAGCGGGACGCCCTTGGAGTCGAGCGTGAAGGAGAAGGCGGCGCAGGCGAGCAGGGCGGCGAGCGCACCGGCCCAGACCTTGCGCGGGGCGCGGTCGACGAGTGCCGCGACCTTGCGCCAGATCGGGTGCGCGTCGTCCCCCGTCACCGGCTTGGGGCGCGCCGGCCAGTAGGCGGCCCGGCCCAGCAGGACCAGGGCCGCGGGGAGGAAGGTCAGGGCGCTCAGGACGGAGCAGGCGATGCCGATGGCGCCGACCGGTCCGAGGGCGCGGTTGTTGGTGAGGTCGCTGAGCAGCAGGGCGAGCAGGCCGAGCGCGACGGTGGCGGCACTGGCCACGATCGGGCCGAAGGACTGCTTGAGGGCCGCCCTCATCGCCGGAACCCGGTCCCCGTCGCGCGCGCCGAGCTCTTCCCGGTAGCGGGCCGCGAGGAGCAGGGCGTAGTCCGTGGCGGCGCCGATGACGAGGATGGACAGGATGCCCTGGACCTGGCCGTCGACCCGCACGACGTCGTGGTCGGCCAGGACGTAGACGATGGCGCAGGCCAACCCGAGTGCGAACACCGCGCCGAAGATGATCAGGAACGGCAGCAGGACGCTGCGGTACACCAGGAGCAGGATCACCAGGACGGTCACCAGGGCGACGACGAGGAGGAGCCCGTCGATCCCGGCGAACGCGTCTCCGAGGTCGGCCTGTGTGGCGGCGGGGCCGGCGAGCCACGTCTCGGTCCCCGGCACTGCGGAGACGGCCGCGTCCACCTTCTCCAGGGTCACGGGCAGCTCGTCGCCGAGGTCGGGGCGGAGCTGGACGATTCCCCGCAGGGCCTCGCCGTCCTCGGACGGGAACGCCGGGGAGGGGGCGCCGACCACGCCGTCGGTTCCCTTCAGCGAGGCCAGGGCCCGGGTCGCCGCCGCCTGTGCCGCCGGGTCGATGCGTCCGCCGCCCTCGGCGGTCCAGATGACCAGCGCCGGAAGGGTCTCCTCCTGACGGAACGCCTCTTGGGCCTGCAGCACTTGGGTCGACTCCGCGCTGCGGGGCAGGAAGGCGGCCTGGTCGTTGGTCGCCACTTCGCCGAGCTTGCCGGCGTAGGGACCGAGCCCACCCCCGATGGCGAGCCAGACGACGAGCATCAGGAGCGGCAGCAGTCTGCTCGCCCAGCGCAGCGGGGGGGCCATGGGGACTCCAGAAGTATCTCGACAATAAACAATCTCAAGGATCGAAATAGATTGAACCATGCCCTCCTGACGCCCCGGCTCCGCAGGCCCCCGGATGCACCCCTCCACCCCCACCCTCACCGCCCCTTCCGAAAGCGGGTGCACCTCGGATGCAGGCGACGACCATGACGGACCGCGGGGCCCACCTTCCACTCCGATGGGACATACGGGTGAATCTGCAAAACCTTCATCACATGAACTGAAAACGACCGTCATACGGTCATGACGATCGATGCGCACCTCGAATCCCCGCCCCTGCCCCGACGCCGGCGAGCCGACGAGACCCCCCTGCCGGGCTGCGAGGAACGGCGCAGGCTGCGCCGCACCTGGAACCTGTCCGAAGCACAGGTCGCTGCGGCCTTCGGCGTGACGGTCGCGACCGTGCGTTCCTGGGAATCGGGCCGCACCTCGCCCAACGGACGGAGGCGGGAGGCCTACTCCGCGTTCCTACGGGGGCTGGCACAGGCCGCGAGCGCCCGAGCCGCACGCCCCCCGGTCCCGCGGCCGGAAGCGGCGACCCGACGCAGCCCCTCCCCCGACGTCACGACCGTGCTCCGCCCCCGCTCCCCCCGGGCACCCGGCTACCAGGCCCCGCCCGTCCCCGCGCCGACGCCCCCGAAACCCGCCTCCGCCGTCAGGGTGCTCTCGGTGAGCCCCCCGCGGGACCCCGTCTCTCCGGTGCGGTGGCGCAGGTGGCACCTGGCGGCGGCTTCGGCCGGCGTGTGGGCGGCTGCGCTGCACCTGGTCCTGACCTGTCCGCCGCCCCACCTCTGAGGGGTGCCGACCGACGGGTCAGACGCGTCCGGTCACCGTGACGGTGACGTGCGCCCGGGCCGCGCAACCGGGCAGAAGGGCGCCGAGGCGCTCCTCGACCGCCCGGCGCGCGGCCCTCGCCACGTCCAGGACGCGGTCTCCGCTGAGCGCCACCAGGCGCACCTCGACGTGCCAGGTGCCGGCGGCCTCGTCCTCCCGCAGGCGCACGCCCGCGGTCGTCGCCGAACCGCTTCCGGTCGGCCCGGGGACGACCGCGGGCTTCAGCAGGCCGGTGAGCCGCGGCCTGAGGAACGCCACCCCCGGGACCTCCCGGACGACGCGGGCGATCTCTTCGGCGAGTGCGGTGCGAGCGGTGTGCGAGGTCATCAGGACCTTCCTTCGGCTTCGGTGGGACCGCCCACGATGTCGGCGATGACGATGTCGACGCCCCCGAGAGGCAGGCCCAGGACGCGGTCGGCCGCCCCCTGCACGGCGTGCCGGATCCTCTCGGCGACGGTGGGAAGGTGCTGGTGGGCCGGCGCGTGGACCTCCAGCCGCACCACCGGCGGGGCGCCCGCCGCCCCGCCGCGGAAGCGGCACGACCCCGCCCGGACACCGGGTACGCCCTCGGCCGCCGCACGCAGCGCCCGCGCGGCCACCGCTTCCATGACCCACAGGTCCTCGGTGGCCCGCCCCAGCGGAAGCGGCCGGCCGGGGCGGAGTTCCCCACGGACCACGTCCATGACCCGCCGGGTCAGCGACGCGGTGTCCACGTCGGCGCGGTCGGTGTCGTCACGGAGTCCGCGCACCGCGGACTCGAGCCGTTCGAAATCATCGACCGCCCGTCGACAGGACGGGCAGGACGCCCGGTGGGGATCGTCCTCCCGCCGTTCCGCGGACGCCCAGACGTCGACGAGCCGCCGCCCGCAGGACAGCAGCTCCCCCTCCTCGCCGAACCCGTCCTCGTGGTCGGGCGGCGTGGTGTGCGTGGTCATCGCCACTCCCCCATCACTTGTGTCAGAGAGCGCCGCGCACGGAACACGCGGGCCCGTACCGCCTCCTGGCTGATCCCGACCGTCTCCGCGATGAACTCGTAGGAGCATTCGTCCAGTTCGCGCAGCACCCAGCAGGTCCGCTGCTCGGGCGAGAGCAGGTCGAGCGCCTCCCGGAGCTCGCGGACCGCGTCGCGCGCTTCGGCGATGCGGGGCGGGGAGACGGTGTGCTCGGGCGCCTGGACGTCACCGGCCGCCTCCAGGGACGTGGTCGTACCGCTGCGGCGCAGCACGTTCAGGCAGCGGTTGGTGACGATCCGGTACATCCAGGTGGCGAAGGAGGAGCGGCCCTGGAACTGGGGCAGTCTCCGCCAGGCACTGAGGAAGGCCTCCTGGACGGCGTCCTCCGCCTCGGTGCGCGTGCCGAGGAGGCGGGTGGCGAGGCGGATCGCCGCCGGTGCGTGCCGTTGGACGAGCAGGGAGAAGGCCTCCTCGTCGCCCTCGGCGGAGCGGGCGACGAGGAGGACGTCGTCGCTGCGGTCGAAAGCACCGTCCTGCGCGGGGGCCGGCGGCCGGCGGTCGAGGGCGTCTGGTGATGCGTTGTCGGTGCTGGCGCCCACCACGGGGCGGCTCCTCTCCTTGGTCCACTCCTCGTGGGACACCTGCGCAGAGGAGTTGTCACGCAGGTTTCGGAGCCGACCGCACCTTCGGATGCCCGTAACACCCGACCGACGTGTGTGCGAATACCGGGGCCGATCGCCGCCGGACGCCTGACCGTCACCGGCGCCCCGTGAAGTGCCGGACGTCTTTTTCCGCACCGGGCGTCACAGCGGCGCGGCGAAGGGGTCGATAAGGACGAGAGCAGCTCACCGACGTCTCCTGAGGAGCGAAACCATGACCACGCACACCGCCTCCGCCGCCAAGCAGGTGCCGGCCCCGCAGGGCGAACCCTCGCCGCCGGCGCCCGCCACCGCCGCCCACGAGGCGGTGGTCCGACCGGTTCCCGAACGGGGGAAGACCTCCATCGCCGAGGTGGTCGTCGTCAAGGTCGCCGGAATGGCCGCACGCGAGATCCACGGCGTCCACGACATGGGCGGCGGGATCTCCCGCACCATCGGCGTGGTGCGCGACCGCGTGCCGGGGGGCCGCCCCAACGTGGGCCGCGGGGTGAAGGTCGAGGTCGGTGAGCGCCAGGCCGCCATCGACCTCGACCTGGTCGTCGAGTACGGCGTGCCGATCACCGAGGTCGCCGCGGACGTCAGGGAGAACGTGGTCGAGGCCGTGGAGCGCATCACGGGCCTGGAGGTGGTCGAGGTCAACATCGCCGTCAACGACGTGCACCTGCCGGACGACGACCGGGAGGTCCCGGCCGACGGCCGCGTGGAGTAGCGCCCGTGCGGTGGGCGCGCGCCTCCGACGGCACGCGCCGGACCGCTCGTTCAGTGCGCCCTGCCACCGGTAGCGGCGACCTCGGGGAAAGGAAAACGGATGACGGCATCGTTCACGGGCATGACGGGTGGGGCGGCACTGGCCTTCGCGGGCTACTTCGGAGGCTTCGGGGCCTTCCTCCTCGTGGCCGTCCTGGGAGCCGCGGGATGGGCGGTCGGTCACTGGCTCGACGGCGGCGGCCGGATCGAGGAGTTGTACGAGACGGTCGGGCGCGGGCGCCGATGAACGACACCGTCACGCCTCCCGGCCGTCTCGGGATCGCGGACAGGGCGGTCCGCAAGGTCCTGGGGCGCGCCGTCGGGGAGGCCCTGCCGCCGGGGGGCCGGGTGACCCGCACCTCAGCACGCGTGCAGGGGCGGCGGGCGCGCACGGCCGTCGGCGTCGCCCTCCGCGTCGACGGGGCCGGCTCGGCGACCCGTGCCGTCCGTGCGGTCCGGGACCATGCCTCGGCCCGTACGGAACGGCTGACCGGGCTGCGGCTGACGCGCCTGCGGGTGGACGTGACCGGGCTGCGCCTGCCCGGACCCGTGCCGTCGGTGCCCGCCCAAGCGGCCGCGCCGGAGGAGGGACGACCCGCGGAACGGCAACGGCGCTCCGCCGTCCGGAAGCCGCACCGCTCCTGGTCCCCCCGCCGCGTTCCGGCCTCGGTGCTCGCCTGGTCGGTGGCCCTGGCTTCGGGTTCGGTGGCCTACGGCGCGGTGCAGAGCGGCCCACGGGGGGGTCCGGCCGATACCTGGCGCCCCGCGCTGGCGCACGCGGTCGTCCGCTACGGCCCGGCATCCACCGGAGTCGCCGCCGCCCTGCTGACCGCGGCGCTGGGCGCGCTCCTGATCGTCCTGGCGGTCACCCCGGGCCACCGCGGCAGGTGGCCCGCCTCGACCGCTCCGGAACTCCCGGCGACGGTCGACCGGAACGTCATCGCCTCCCTGGTGCGGGAGGCGGTGGCGGCTGCGCCCGGAGTGACACGGGTCCGGGTGCGGGTGGGCCGACGGCACGTCACCGTCCGTGCCGTGCTCCTCTTCGGTGACCTGCCGGCCGCGTCCCGCATGGCCGAACGCGCGGCCGAGCGGGCGCTCGCCTCCTGTTGTCTGTGCCGCCCGCCGAAGCCGCGCGTCCGCGTCCGGCCCGACGTGCTGTGGACGCCGAGCCACGGGCGGGCGGACGAAGGACGCACGCCCCGCCTCACCGAGTCCCGGGGAGGGGCCGCATGACGGAAGGCACCACGATCGCAGTACGCCGGATCGCCCTGGGTGCGTCGGGCCTCGGCCTGCTCCTCATCAGTGGCTTCGTGGCGCTCGCGACCGGCCCTTGGCACCCGCCCTTCCCCGGGGGGTGGCCCTCCCGGGGAGCACTCGGGGCGCTCCTCGACCCCGTCGCTCCCACGGCGCTCAGAGCCCGCGGCTGGTGGCCCCCGGTGGTGGTCGGCTGTGCGATGACGGCGGCGGCCCCGGTCCTGATCGGGGCCCGGCGGCTGTGGTCCCGACGCCGCTCCGCCTCGCTCCCGCTCGGCGTGCCCGAAGCACGGCTGCGCGTCCGGGCCCTCCAGGAGGCGGTGGCGGCGCGGGTGTCGGCCGTCGACGGCGTTGCGGGCTGTCGGGTCCGCGCGAGCGGCCGACGCCGCCAGGTCCTCGTCCGTGTCCAGGTGTCCCTGCACCCGGGCACGGCTCCGGCGGACGTCCTCCCCCCGCTCGCCGCCCTCGCCGCACACGCCGAACGCGCTCTGGAACCCCGTGCCGTCCGCGTGCGGGTCCGGCTCCGCGCCCGCCGGCGCCCCGCCGTGCGCCAGGGACGGGCCTGACGGCCACGGCTCGACGGTTGCGGGAACGCCCGCCCGGAGGAGGGCCCTTCTCACCCGCTCTGGTCGGGCTCCGCCCCGTTCTGCCGGAGAATGCGGGAATGGAGAGTTGGATGCCACCGGAGAACGGGCCCTTCATCGGGCGGGAACAGGACATCGAGGAGCTGGCGTCCCTGCTGGACGAGCAGCGGCTCGTCACCCTCGTGGGCATGGGCGGCATCGGCAAGTCCCGGCTCGCCGCGCAGGTCGCCGGGGAGTGGGGGCCGAAGCTGTTCGCGAGCGTGCACTGGGCTCCGCTCTGGTCGCTGGCCAACGCCTCCCTGCTCACCTCACTGGTCGCCGATGCCTGCGGCCTGATGGACCACTCACCCGGCGATCAGGTGGACGCCCTGGCCGCCCGCATCCGCGGTCGCCGCACGCTGCTGGTCCTGGACTCCTGTGAGCACCTGGTCGGCGACTGCGCCGCTCTGGCGGAAGCCCTCCTCGCCCGGTGCCCCGAGCTCGTGGTGCTGGCGACCAGCCGGGAACCGCTGGGAACGGCCGACGAGTTCCTGCTCCGTCTCGGCCCCCTGCCCGTCGACTCCGAGGCGGTGGAACTGCTCGCCGCACGCGCCGCCGTCGTGGGCGTGCGGTGGGACAGGCCCGAGGATTTCGTCGCCGCCGCGGAGGTGTGCCGCTGGCTGGAAGGAGTGCCTCTGGCGCTGGTGCTCGCCGCCGCACAGCTGCGCGAGCGGCCGGTGCGCACGATGGCCCGGATCCTGCGCGGCAGGCTGGCCCTGGCCGAAGCACCGGAAAGCGGGGTCCAGCCGGCACGCCACCGGGTGCTGCGCACCGCCATCGGATGGAGCCACGAGCTGTGCAAGCCCCATGAACGCCTGCTCTGGGCCCGTCTGTCGGTGTTCCGCTCGGGCGCCGCGGTGGACGACGTGATACGGGTCTGCCGCGGCGGTCCCTTGACCGACACCGTCCTGGCGGAGGCCCTCGACGGGCTGGTCCGCAAGAGCATCGTCACGCTGTCCGACGACCGGCTGCACGTCTTCGACACCGTGCGCGAGTACGGGGCCCTCTGGTTGGCGGAGCTCGGCGAGACGCGTGCGACCGCCGACCGCCATGCAGCACGCTTCCACGAACTGGCCCTGAAGGCCGAGGAGTCCTGGTGGGGCCCGCACCAGGCGAGGGAGTACACCAGGCTGGCCGGCTGCCACCACGACCTGTGCGCGGCGCTGGAGCACCTCCTGGCGACCGCCCCGGCGAAGGCCGCGGAAATGGCCGGGGCACTCGGCTTCTTCTGGGCGTGCTCCGGGCACCTGCACGAGGCCTCGCACTACCTGGAGGAGTGCATGCAGCTGGTCGGCGAGCCCTCGGCCGTGAGGGCGAAGCTGTATTGGGCGCTCGGCGTGGTGCGGTGCCTCCGGGGTGAGCACGACACCGCGGCACGACTGGCCGGCAGGGCGGACGAAGAGGCGGTCCGGGCCTCGGACGCAGAGCTCCTCAGGGACGCCGCCTATCTGCGGGGACTGGTGATGCTGCTGCGCGGGGAACCCCTGGACGCGCTCGCCGTGGCCGAGAGGGCCCTGGCGGGGGCGACCGGCGGCACACCGGCCGTGGCACGGTGTCGACTGGTGCGGGTCTTCGCACTGACCGCGTCCGGTTCGCTCGCAGGGGCCCGGGCCGAGGCGGAGGCCCTGCGGGACGACTCCACCAGGGCGGGCGAGCACTGGACCCGCGCCTACACCGAGTACCAACTGGCCGTGATGGCACTGTACGAGGAACGCCCGGCCGACGCGGTCGCCCACTCCAGGGCCATGCTGCGGGACAAACGACTGATCGGGGACGCCTTCGGGCTCGGCCTGGGCCTCGATCTCCTGGCGGTCTCCCTGGCGGCGCGGGAGAGGGGCGAAGAGGCCGCGGTCGCCTACGGCACGGGGCGGCTCTTCTGGGAGATGGTCGGTCATCCCCAGCGGGGCACGCCCGAGTTGCACCCGCTGCGGGAAGGGGCGGAGCGGTCGGCCCGGCGGCAGATCGGAGACGAGGCCTACGATCGCGCCTACGGCCTGGCCACGCTCGCGGACCCGTTCGCGAGCTTGGAGGGCATGCTGGCCGATTGAGCGGAGGGTGGGAGCGCACACACGGGTGACGACGGCGGTTCCGTGGGCGTACGGCGGCGACGGTCCGGACGTGCGCCATCGGTCGCCGTGCCCGGGGAAGGTCCCGTCGGGACGGCGCCGCGGTGCCCCGGGCCTGCGGTCGAGGCCGCTCGCCACGGGTCAGTGCCGAGGCACGCGCAGCTCTCCGAGCTCCTCGTTCAAGGCGTCCAGGTACCGCAGGACGACGGCGAGTTCGTCATCCGTGAAGCGGTCGCCGGCGCGATCGGCCGCCTGGGCCAGTGGCATGAAATAGGCCCGTGCCACCGCTCTGGCACCCGGGACGTAGTGGATGCGCACCACCCGACGGTCCCCGTCCGCCCTGCTGCGCCGGATGTGCCCGGCCTTCTCCAAGCGGTCGAGGCAGGCGGTGACCGCGCCCGAGGTCAGGCCGAGGTGCTCCTTGACCAGGCCCGGAGTGGCCGTATCGGCGTGGTCGAGCACGAACGAGAGCGCGTGCACATCCGTGGGGTGGAGCTTCTGGGTGGCGGCGAAGCCGTGCACCACACGGTTCATCTCGCCGATCGTCCGGCGCAGGGCGACCCCGAACCTCTGCAGTTCCACCCTGCTTCGGCTCTTCGCGCCGGTCTCTTCCGCATGCCCTTCGCCCACGCGCCCAGCCTATGCGGAAGTCAAGGGGATCGTGGAATCGACCGGAGGCCCCGGGGGGGACGAGGGTCGGGTCCGGGCTCCGGACGGAAACACGGGCGCGGCCGTCCGGGTGGGGAGCGGCCGAAGCGCATCCGCACGCCGTGACGCGGCCGAAGAACCCGACACCCAGCGGCCTCCGGGGCCGCCGTCCCACTGGAGAGCACGATGAACCCCAGCGAAGTCTTCGACCCGGGCAGCTACTCCCCCGCGCCGGGCACCTACGTATGCGACTGCGAGGGCACCCACCTCTGGCGGATCGACCTGGCCGGGCACCTCTTCCCCGCCTTCCCGACCGGCTGCGCCGGCCGGACGTGGCGCGCTTCCCCCGCCTCGCGGACGTCCGCGCCGGAGGCGACCGGGGGGACCCTCCCGTAGGCCCTGCGCCCTCCCGACGGCAACCTCCTCCTCGGGGTGCCTTCCCGTGCACGGGAAGGCACGCCGAGGAGCTGTGTGCTCCGGTCCGGAGACGGTGTCCCGACGCCCTCCGGCGGCAGCCCCGGAGGGCCGACGGAGCCCCCGCCGCTCGGGGGGGGGTACGGCAGGGGCTCCGTCCTTACTTCTCCCCGCACGGCAGTCCGGATGCAGGGGAAGGGCGAAGGGGGTGGCCGGGGCCGTCGCCCTCATCCTCGCGGGACGGCTCCGGCGAGGACCGGGGCGACCACATGGCGCTCGACCGCATCGGCGGGATCCGCTCCGCGCGGCAGCTTCGGTGGCCCCCCGACGACGGCCCGATCGGCGAAACCGCCGTCCAGGTGTGGCATCCGCACGTCCACGACGGTGATCCCACGGGTGCGCTGTTCCCGTTCCACCACGCCCAGCCAGGCGGCGAGCGCGCTCTTCGCCGCCGTGTAGTCGGCCGTCCCGCGCAGCGGCCCGTCGACGATGGCGCCGGTGACGACCACGACGACGCCCGCGGCTTCCAGGACCGGCAGGGCACCGCGCACGATGGCCATGGGCGCGAGGGCATTGACGGTCATCAGGTGCTCCGCGGCGGCCTCGGGGACCTCCTCCACGGGGCCGAAACCGGCGACGCCGACGGCGACGACGACCACGTCCAGCCCTCCCAGGGCCTGCGCGGCCCAGGGCCCCAGGGCAGCGCACCCGTCGAGGTCATAGGCATCGAAGGAACGGTAGGGGCGGCCTCCCAGCAGCTTCGACCGCTCCTCCAGCAGTTGCGCGTCGCGCCCCGCCAGGGCGATGGAGCCGCCCCGCTCGACCAGCATCCGTGCCGCAAGGCCCCCCACCATTCCCGTGGCCCCCGCAACCAGCACCTTCGCTCCGACCGTCACGGGAACCTCCTGGAGGACCTGGGTGGATCCGCACCTGCACGGAATCCTTCGGGCTGATCCGTCGGGCCGGATGCACCGCTCCCTCCACCACCCGCCGCGGTGCGGCCCGGCGGGAGCCGACCGCTCCCACGGGGATCCGTCGACGCCCTGCGCATCCGAAGTACGACATCCACGAGAAAAGAGTGACAAAAGGTACCCGGCGGGGTCGAGTACGAGGACGACCCGGGAACCACGGAGGAGGAGGCGTCGGTGGCCCGCAGCCGCAGGGCTGCACCCCGGACCTCCCGCACCGAAGCAGGGGTGAGCATTGAACACGCACGCACTCGGGGCAGGCCCCCTCACGGAAACGGCCGGCGTCTGGCAGACGGGCCTGGCCCAGGTCCTCGGAGGCCTCGTCCTCGTCGCCGTCATCATCGGTGCCTTCGCACTCGGCATGAGGATCAAGGACAAGGAGCCCCCGCCTCCCGACCCGGAGTCCCAACCCCACCGGCCCGAGACCGATCGGCTGCCCGGGGAGATGTCGGAGTACCGGCGGGCGGCGGAGGTCCCCCACACCGACGGGGCGCACCGGCTCACACCCCACCAACTGAAGGGCGGCGGCACCGCGGGTTCCGAGACCTCGCCCGAACCACCGAGCGAGGAACGCCGCAAGTGGGGCAACATCTCCAGCGGCGGATTCGGCAGCGGAGGCGTCGGGCACGGCGACTGACCGCCCCGCCACGCGCGCACGGAGAAGAACCGGGGGCCGTTCCGGAGGGAATCCGGAACGGCCCCCCGCGGCGTGGCCGGCGGGAACCCCCCGTGCTGCCGCTGAAGCGCACCGTGAACGCCGACGCCCCCGACCCCGGGAGGTGCTACAACTGGGGTTGTGGAACCATCTCGCCTCCCGTGCCCGGCGTACTGGTGCGGTCGAACCTAGGCAGAAGATTCGGAAGCGTCGCCGGACAGGTCTTCGTCCTTCAGGTGGCGATCGTGGTGCTGCTCGCCGCCGGGGCCCTGCTGGCCATGGTGCTGCAGTCACGACACGACATCGACCGCGAGGCCCGCAACCGGTCGGTCTCCGTCGCGCAGACCTTCGCGAACTCGCCGGGCCTCCAGGAGATGCTGAACGAGCCGGACCCGTCCGCGACGCTCCAGCCCCTCGCCGAAAAGACGCGCAAGGCGGCGGGGATGGACTTCATCGTGGTGATGGACACCCAGGGCATCCGCTACAGCCACCCCCAGCCGGACCGCATCGGCGAGCGCTTCGTCGGCACGATCGAGCCCTCGCTCGCCGGACGGGTGCACACCGAGAGCGTGCAGGGACCGCTCGGCAAGGAGATCCAGGCGATCGTGCCGGTCACCTCCCCCGAGGGCGAGGTGGTCGCCCTCGTCTCGGCGGGCCTGACGGTGGAGAACGTGACCGGCATCGCCGACCGCCAGCTCCCGGTCATCCTCCTGGCCATCGCCGTCGGCCTGGCCCTGGCCACCGTCGGTACGGCCCTGATCAGCCGTCGGCTGCGTCGCCAGACCCATGGACTCGGCACGCAGGAGATGACGCGCATGTACGAGCACCACGACGCGGTTCTCCACGCCGTCCGCGAAGGGGTGCTGATCACCGACGGTGCGGGACGGCTCCTCCTGGCGAACGACGAGGCGAAACGGCTGCTCGCGCTGCCGGACGACGCCGAGGGGCGCCCCGTCGACGAGGTCGGCATGGACCGCCGAATGGCGGAACTGCTGCTGTCCGGCCGGGTGGCCACCGACGAGGTGCTGGAGGCCGGGGACCGCCTGCTCGTGGTCAACCAGCGCCCCACTCACCCACAGGGCTCGGCGGTCACCATCCGCGACTCCACCGAGATGCGGCTGCTGAGCAGTCGGGCGGAGACGGCCCGCAGGCGACTGAAGCTGCTCTACGACGCCGGGGGCGACATCGGCACCACGCTGGACGTGGTGCGCACCGCACAGGAACTGGCCGATGTCGCGGTTCCCCAGTTCGCCGACTTCGTCACGGTCGACCTGGCCGAACCGGTGTTGAAGGGCGATGAGCCGGGTCCCGGCGCCGACATGCGGCGGACGGCGGTCAACGGCATCCGCTCCGACCATCCGTTGTATCCGCTCGGCCGGCTGATCGACTTCCTGCCCTCCACTCCGCAGGCCCGCGGGTACGGCACGGGCGCGGCCGAGCTGGTGCCCGACCTCCACGAAGCGGCGGGCTGGCACGCCCAGGATCCGCCGCGGGCATCAGCGATCATCGAGTACGGGATCCACTCCCTCATCGCGGCTCCGCTGAAGGCCAGGGGCGTCGTGCTCGGCGTGGTCAACTTCTGGCGGTCGCGAAAGCCGGAGCCCTTCGACGAGGACGACCTGTCCATGGCCGAGGAGCTCGTCGGCCGCGCCGCGATCACCATGGACAACGCCCGCCGCTACACCCGCGAGCACCACCTCGCCGTCACGCTCCAGCGCAGCCTGCTGCCACAGGACCTGCCCGACCAGAGCGCCGTGGACGTCGCGCACTTCTACCAACCCGCCCAGTCCGGAGTGGGCGGGGACTGGTTCGACGTGATCCCGCTGCCCGGCAGCCGCGTCGGGCTCGTCGTCGGAGACGTCGTCGGGCACGGCCTGCACGCCGCAGCCACCATGGGACGGTTGCGCACGGCCGTGCACAACTTCTCCTCCTTGGACCTGCCTCCCGACGAACTCCTCTCCCGCCTCGACAACCTCGTCCAGCGGATGGACCAGGAAGGTGACGCCGCCGCCGCGAGCGGGGGCGTCCTGGGCGCGACCTGCCTGTACGCCGTCTACGACCCCGTCTCCCAGAGCTGCACCATGGCCCGGGCGGGGCACCTGCCACCGCTCGTGGTCGCGCCGGACGGCACGACCACCATCGTGGAACTGCCGGCCGGCCCGCCGCTGGGGCTGGGCGGCATGCCGTTCGAAACCGTGGAGCTGCACCTGACGGAGGGCAGCCAGGTCGTCCTCTACACCGACGGGCTGGTCGAGGAGCGGACCCGGGACATCACGGAAGGCGTGGAAAGCCTGCGCAGGGCACTGAGCCATCCCGACCGGGACCCGTACGCCAGCCGCAGCGCCGTGCTCGACGCCCTGCTCCCCAGCCAGCCCTCCGATGACATCGCCCTGCTCATCGCCCGGACACGGACCCTGGGCCCCGACCGGGTCGCACAGTGGGACGTGCCGTTCGACCCGAGTGAGGTCGGCTCCGTGCGCAGCCTGGCGGCCGAGCGGCTCGAGGAGTGGGGCCTGCAGGAACTGGCCTTCACCACGGAGCTGATCCTGAGCGAGCTCATCACCAACGCCCTCCGGTACGGTGCCGCGCCGGTTCGCGTCCGCCTGCTCTACGACCGCACCCTGACCTGCGAGGTGTGGGACGGCAGCAGTACCGCCCCGCACCTGCGGTACGCGACCACCATGGACGAAGGGGGCCGCGGGCTGTTCCTGGTGGCACAGCTCAGCGAGCACTGGGGCACCCGGTACGTCCCGGAAGGAAAGGTCATCTGGGCCGAGCAGTCCCTGCCCGACACCAACAGCACGTCTTCATGAGGCGCCCTCCCCCGTCGGCCCCGTGCCTCCGGGAACGACCGAGGGGCCGCTTCGGATTCATCCGAAGCGGCCCCTCGACCTACGACTCTCGCAAGTCGGGACGACAGGATTTGAACCTGCGACCCCTTGACCCCCAGTCAAGTGCGCTACCAAGCTGCGCCACGTCCCGATGCCCGTCTGACCTGGGATTTCCCCTGGCCGAACGCGCATGAGAACAATACCGCACTTTCCCCGGCGATCACGCACCCCTTTCCCGACACCAACGGACAGGGCACATCCCGCTCACCCTCCGTGATGCCCCCATGGCGCACGGAGCACTCCGGGACGCAGCGAGGAGGGAGCTGATGCGCCGGGAACGGGACCGTTCCCGCGCGGATCGGACCGGGGGAGAGAGCGGGGAACCCCCCGAAAATTCCGCTCTCCTGTGGAAGAGGGGGCTCATATGACAAAGAAAGCGTCCCCCTCGTCCCCTGTGCGCGTCTCCGTTGCCGCTGGCACGTGGCAGAAAGATGACCACGGGGAAGGAGCCGACACGTCAACGGGGCGAGCCGAGACCACGGGAACCACAGTCAGATCCGATCGTCAACCGATCCTGTTTCGGACAAACTTCGTGGCGATATTGATCCGATCTGGAAAGATCAACACCATGAAGACGTCGGCCTGTTCGGGACGGGACCACTGCCGATGCACCACCTGTTCGGACGACTTGCCGAGCAGGCGCTTCGCACGCAAGGACTCGGATGAACAGCTACTTCAGCAGCCGTCTACATCATGAGCTCAGGGAGACGGTACGCGACTTCGCGGAGCGTGAGGTCCGGCCGCGCATAGCCGAGATGGAGGCGTCCAGGACGGTCCACCACGAGCTGTCCCGCATGATCGCCGCGCAGGGCTGGCTGGGCGCGACGGTCAGTCCGGAGTACGGCGGCATGGGCGCCGGCCACCTGGCCAAGACCATCATCATCGAGGAGCTCTCCCGGGTCAGCGGAGCCATGGGCGCAATGGTCCAGGCCTCGCAGCTCGGCACTGCCAAGATCGTTCACTTCGGCAGTGACGAGCAGCGCAAGACCTGGCTTCCCGAGATCGCCGCCGGCACCTGCCTGCCGACCATCGCGGTCACCGAACCGGAGTCCGGCGGCCATGTGCTCGGCATGAGTGCCAGCGCGGTCCGGGACGGCGACGACTACGTCCTCAACGGAAGCAAGGTCTACGTCGGCAACAGCCACGTGGGCGATCTTCACGGCGTCGTGGTCAGGACGGGTCCGGGTTCGAAGGGACTCACCGCGTTCCTCGTCGAAGCCGATCGCCCGGGGTTCAGGACCGGACCGCAGCAACAGGCCATGGGCCTCCACGGGTTCAGCTTCGGCGAGCTGATCTTCGAGAACTGCCGGGTGCCGGCAGCCAACCGGCTCGGCGACGAGGGGGACGGCCTGGCCGTCGCCTACTCCTCCAGCGTGCTGTACGGGCGGGCCAACCTGACCGCCGTCTCGCTCGGCATCCACCAGGCGATCCTGGAAGAGACGACCAGGTTCGCCTCCGAGCGGATCCGCTACGGCAAGCCGCTGCACGACCTGCCGACGATCAAGCTGAAGCTGGGGCAGATGCAGTCCCGGTTGATGACCGCCAAGCTCGCCGCGTACCACGCCGTGCACCTGCTCGACCAGGGCCTCTCCTGCGACACCGAACTGATGAACGCCAAGCTGGTCAACGTCGAGTCGGCGATCGACTCCGGTCGCAACGCCATGGAGATCCACGCCGCCGCCGGACTCTTCACGGACCGGGCGATCGAGCGTTACGTCCGGGACGCCCACCACATCTTCGCTCCGGCCGGGACCTCCGACATCCAGCTCCTCCGCTTGGCCGAAGTGGCCCTCGGCCAGGACAAGGGCAGTTGGTCGGAGCGACTGTCGGAGCTGGTCCGCACGCCGGAACCGGCAGGCATCTGACCCGCCCCACGCACCGGGAGCCCGGTACGGCCGTGCCGTACCGGGCTCCCCGACGTCCGCGGACGGTCACCGCTCAGAGCACGCCGTCCTCGCGGCGGTGGATCTGCTCCATGAGCTCCACCGCCATCGACTTGATCGTCTCCAGGCCCGCGCGCCCCCAAGGGCGGACGTCCGTGTCGACCACGCAGATGGTGCCCAGCGCGACACCGGTGCGGTCTATCAGCGGCGCCCCCATGTAGGAGCGGATCCCGATCTCGTCCACCACCGGATTGCCCGCGAAGCGGGGGTAGTCACAGACGTCCTCCAGGACGAGTGCCTTGCGGCGCACCACCACGTGCGGGCAGTAACCGTGGTCACGGGCCATGAAGCGGCCGACGCCGCCGCCCGCGGCAGCCGCACCCAGGTCGCTGCCCGAGTGGTTGCCTTCGGGGGTGTGCAGTCCCGCGAAGAACTGCCGGTTCTCGTCGATGAAGTTGACCATCGAGAACGGGGCACCGGTCACCTCGGCGAGCCGGTGGGCGAAGTCGTCGAACGCCGGATCCGGTCGCTCCCCGAGGCCGAGCTCGCGCAGCCGTTGCAGACGGGCGGGCGCCTCCTTGTCGACGGGGGTCAGCAGGAGGTGACCGGTCGGGTCGTAGGTCATGGTGTTGCTCCGTAGCTCGGCACGGTGTCCGGGATGGTGGTGAGCAGATGCTGGACGAGGGTCAGCAGGGTGCGGATGCCGGAGCTGGAGATCCGGGCGTCGCAGAGGACGACCGGCACCTCCGGCTTGAGGTCGAGGGCGGTCCGCACCTCGTCCGCTTCGTAGCGGTAGGCGCCGTCGAACTCGTTGATCGCCACGATGAACTGGATCCCCCTCCGCTCGAAGAAGTCGACGGCGGAGAAGCACTCCTGGAGCCGACGGGTGTCGGCGAGGACGACGGCTCCGAGCGCACCCTCGGAGAGTTCGTCCCACATGAACCAGAAGCGTTCCTGCCCCGGGGTACCGAAGAGGTACAGCACGTGGCGGTCGTCGAGGGTGATGCGGCCGAAGTCCATGGCGACGGTGGTCGTCGTCTTGGACTCCACGCCCTCCAGACTGTCGGTGGCCGCACTGACCGAGGTCAACAACTCCTCGGTGCTGAGGGGTTCGATTTCGCTGACCGCACCCACGAGAGTCGTCTTGCCCACACCGAACCCGCCCGCCACCAGGATCTTGAGCGCGGTGGGGAAGGGATCGGACGCGAACGTGTCGCGGCGTTCAGAGCCGTTGTCGTAGGCCATCGAGCACTGCCTCCAGCAAGGAACGGTCGGTTGGGTTGGCGTGGAAGCGGGGTGCCCGCGCGGTCAGCGCCCCGCAGTCCACGAGGTCGGAGAGCAGGACCTTGGTGACGACTGCGGGCAGCCGTAAGTGCGCGGCGATCTCGGCCACCGAGGTGGGCCCGTCGCACAAGCCGAGGGCCAGGTTGTGCTCGGGACCCATGTGCGCCAGGGGCGACGAGCCGGTCGCCATCACCATGGACAGCAGGTCGAGCGCGGTGGTCGGCTTGGTCCGGCCGCCGCTCACGGTGTACGGGCGGATCAGACGCCCGGCCGCGTCGTCGAGCCAGGGCCCTTCTTGGTGGGACGTCACGTCTACTGTCCGAGTCCACCCACCGCGCCGGCGGCCTGCCGAGCGGGGGTGACCAGGTAGGGACGGACGCTCTTGACGAGCATCGCCATCTCGTATCCGAGGACGGCGGCGTCCGCTTCGCGTCCGGCGAGAACGGCCAGGCAGGTGCCGGAGCCCGCGGTGGAGACGAACAGGAGGGTGGAGTCGAGCTCCACCACCACCTGGCGGACTTCCCCTCCGTCGCCGAACCGGGCTCCCGCGCTACGACCGAGCGAGTACAGCCCGGAGGCGAGGGCCGCCATGTGGTCGGCGGCGTCGGGGTCGAGGCCGTGGACGGATTTCACGAGACCGTCGGAGGAGAGCAGAACAGCGTTGCGGGTGTAGGGAACCCGCTGGACCAGTCCGCTGAGCAGCCAGTCGAGGTCGGAGGAATGGCCGGTCGGCACATTGCTCGCCATGGTGCATCTACTCCTTGTGCGCGTCGCCGGGACGCAACGATTCATGGGGGGCGGGCTGGGATTCAGCAAGGCCGATGCCGCGCTGGAACGCAGCCATCAGACCCGGGTCGTGCAGGGTGTGCTCCTCGGGCTTGCGCACCACCGGCTCGTCCCTCAACTGCGGGACGATGTGCTCCTGGGCACGCCTCTTGGGAAGCAGGGGGCGGCCGTTTTCCTCGGCCCGGGGGGCCGGGGGCAGCGGCGAGAGCAGGGAGTCCGGTGGCCCCTGGTACGCGGCGCCGGCCGGAGGGGCCGGGACGGTGGGACCGGGATCTCCGTATCCAAGGGGCTGCGCACCCGTACGGAGGTACGCGTGCGCGCCGGGTGTGGGGGGCTCCTCGGATCGGACGGCGGTCCGCTCCGGGGAGGGGGAGTGCCGAGGTGCGGGTGCGGGCGGTGCGCTGGCAACGGGAACCGCGTTCGTGCCGGGGTTCCCGTGGGAGCCGACCGGTGCGCTCGCCTGCGGACGGCGTGCGCCGGGAGTCGACGCGGGGGCCGGGGCCTGCGGGGGCAGGGGAGCCTGCGGGGGGGCCGGGGCATTCGGCTGGGGCTGCATCTGCACCTGGCCGGGCGGGATCGCCCCGGAGCCGGCGGTCTCCGCGGTCCGACGCTCGTGCTGGGCGAGCCCCTCGGGGTCGGCGCCGAGGAGACCCTGCGGGAGGACCAGGACGGCCTGGACGCCGCCGTAGATGTTCGACTGGAGGCGTACGGCGATGCCGTGTCGGCGGGCCAGGGCGGAGACGACGAAGAGCCCGATGCGACCGTCCTGGAGGAGGTGCGCGACGTTGACCTGGTCGGGGTCGGCCAGCAGGGCGTTCATCTTGTTCTGCTCGGTGACGGGCATGCCGAGGCCACGGTCCTCGACCTCGATCGCGAGACCCGCCGTGACGTACTGGGCGCGCAGCAGGACGGTGGTGTTCGGTGCGGAGAACAGCGTCGCGTTCTCGACGAGTTCGGCGAGCAGGTGGATGACGTCGGCCACGGCATGGCCCCGGAGCGTACCGTCGATCGGCGGTACGAGTTTGACCCGCGGGTACTGCTCGACCTCCGCGATGGAGGAACGGAGCACCTCGGTCATGGTGACCGGGCTCGACCACTGGCGGCGGGAGATGGCTCCGCCGAGGACGGCGAGGTTCTCCGCGTGGCGTCGGATGCGGGTGGCGAGGTGATCGACGTGGAACAGGCCCTTGAGCAGTTCCGGGTCCTCGACCTCGTTCTCCAGCTCGTCGAGGAGCTGGATCTCGCGGTGGACCAGGGACTGCAGGCGCCGGGCGAGGTTGACGAAGACCTCGACCTTCTGTTCGTTTCCGACGCTACTGGAGAGTCGGGACGCCTCCACGACGGCCGAGACGGCCGCTTCATGAGAGCGCGTCAATTCTTCTGACAGCAGGTCGAATTCGTCACCTGTACCGGTGGCGGCGGGCCGCGCGGGCCGGGGCGGCAGTGCCTCTCCCTTGCGCAGGAGCTCGACGACCGTGCGGAGCTCCCCCTGGTTCCGGGAGCCGACGCGACGCAGGGCGTTGCAGCGGTCGAGCACGGCCTTGGCGGCGCGGTCCGCGCCGAGCGCGGCGGCCGTCACCGAGGCGACGGTGAGGGCCGCCGCACCGGTGAGGGCCGCCCAGAGGCCGGGCGAGGGGCTGGCACCCGTGGAACGGATGGTGAAGAGGACCGCTGCCGCTCCGCCCAGGGCCACGGCGACCGCGGGCAGGACGGAGGTGCGCAGGAGTTGGGGGCGTATGCGGGCTTCCGCCGGAAGGGGTGCAGGTGCCTGCGCCGGGGGGTTGCCTTGGGTGCCGGTGGCGGAGCGGGCGCCTGACCGGCCGTGCCGCCCGCCCTCGCGTCGGTCGGACCGCGGCGCGGGTGCGCGAAGTTGAGACATGAGTGTCCTTGGTACGTGCCCAGGAATCGGCGTGCTGCGGGGGGTGTGGTGCAGGAGGTCTACGGTGGGGGCGTTCTACAGGAGTTCGATGAGCCTATGGATGATCATCAGCCACACACTGTAGTCGTCAACCGTTCATGTGCGGTGCGCAGTTGACAAACTTACCCGTAGACCTGGCCGATCTGGTATCGCCCGCCGTCCAACGGACCGACAAGCAGTGGCCAAAAGGTGAAGCCGCCCTTTCCGAGGGGCCTTCGTCGTCCAGTAGCGGAAGCAAGCCGAGGAACCCCTGCCCCTCTCCGGACAAGGAGAACCGCTCCTGACCGGAATGTCCGACAGCGGGCCGGGGCGGCCACCCCGGCGCCTCTCCGCGGAGCACCCGCTCCCCTCCCCCTCGACGTTCCGCACCCGCGCCGCGCCCCCCGAACCCCACCCCTGACCACCCGGATCGGCACATACTTCGCCCCTCGACCACATCGGACTCCGGACACTATGAGTGACGATCGGTGAAAGCGGAACCTTCCGGGCACACATGGTCACCGGACGAAACCGGGGCCTCCCCGACTTCCACCGCCCCCTCGTCGCCACGACTTCTTCGACGGGCATTCAATAACCACGAAAGCAAGGGCACTTGACCGTTCGGTCAAGTGCGCTCTACCGTGAACCGAACGGTCAACTGGAGGTTCCGTGACGGACGACACCCGCACCCGTCTCGTACGGACGGCACGCGCACTGATCCACGGCTCGTCGTTCGCCGACGTGGGCATCGGAGACCTGTGCCGCGAAGCCGGAGTGCACCGCGGCAGCCTGTACCACTTCTTCCCGTCCAAGGATGCCGTCGGACTCGCCGTGATCGACGCCAACTGGGAGCTGCTCCAGGCCGTGCTCGACGAGGCGTTCGACGAGGCGGCCCCGCCCCTGGTCCGGATCGACGCCTTCGTCACCGGCTTCGCCGGCATGCTGACCGCAGCGCGGGACGCCATGGGTTCCACGCCGGGCTGCCCCATCGGCAACCTCGCGCTCGAACTCGCCGGACGCCCGGGAGGCGCCGGGAGCAGGATCACCGAGATCCTGACCGCCTGGCAGCGGTACTTCCGCGACGCCGTCGCCGAAGCCGAGCTCCGGGGAGACCTTCCGGCGGGAGTGGACCCCGACGCGGCCGCCCTGCGCGCCCTGGCGTACCTCCAGGGCATCACCCTGATGGCCAAGGCGTACGACCGACCGGCGCTCGTCGCCGAAGCCAGAACGGCGATCCGGACCCTGATCGAGACCCCCATCCCCTGACGACGCTCCGCCCCGACCGACCTCGATGCGGCCCGGGCGATCCACGACCGGACAGGAAGCACACCTGCCCATCCACTTGACCGAACGGTCAAGCGGTTCCTCTTTCCCCTCCCCGAGGAGCACTCCCATGGACCTCCGCACCTCTGCACGCCGCGCCGGCACGGAGTACCGCTTCGAGCACTTCCGGACACGACTCCTGATCGACGACATGACCTTCGGTCGCAACGCCCTCGGCCCCGGTGGCACCCTGCCGGAATGCGACCTGCCCACCCTCGACGGGGGGCGCTTCGCCTCCGGGTCGCTCGGCCGACGACCGGTGCTCATGGTCTTCGGGTCACGGACCTGCCCCGTCACCGAAAGCGCCGTTCCCGTACTCAAGCGGCTCCACGACCGGTTCGGAAGTCGGGTCCGCTTCGTCCTGGTCAACACGCGCGAGGCACACCCGGGTCAGACGATCGGACAGCCGGGGACCAGCGAGGAGAAGCACCTGCACGCACAACGGTTGCGCGACCACCACGACATCCCGTTCGAGGTCGCGGTCGATGACATCGACGGCACCCTGCACCGCGCCTTCACGCCCAAGCCGAACTCCGCCTACCTGATCGACGCGGACGGAACCGTCCTCTTCCGCTCGCACTGGGCGAACGACGAGCCGGCCCTGCGCCGGGCGCTGGAACGGGCCGCGTCCGGGGACCCCGTCCACGGACGCAGCCGGGCCATGGCGGGTCCGTTGCTCCGGGCGGTCGGACACCTGCCGGGCATCGTCAGGGCCGCCGGCAGCAGGACCGGTCGTGACGTCTGGCGCGCGGCGCCCCCTCTGGCGGTCCTCGGCGCGCTCTCCCGGCTCTTCCACCGTCTTCCTGCCGATCGGCGGGGCCCCGCAGCCGCGGGCGCCCTCGTCCTGCTCGTCTGCGCCGCTGCCGTCGGCGCGTTCACGGTGCTGGGCTGAGCCCGCGGGCCCGGGGCCCCGACGGGCGCGGACCTCGGCGGAGGGCGCACGGGTCCGTGCGGACGGAGGAGGAGTCGCCGTCCGCACGGACCCGTGCGAAGAAGACCCCCCGCACGGCCCCGGGGCCCCGTCGGGGCCCGCCCCGTGATGCGGGACGCGGACGCCTGTGGGTTCGACGCCCCCACCAGGTCGTTGCGCATGACGGGTGAGCCGCATCGGGTCGCCCTTGAGCTCGGTAAGGAGCCTCCAGCACCACCCGCTGAAACAGCTTCCCCGGCTCGTCCGGCAGCAGCCGCTCAACCGTCCCCACCACGAGCCGCAGCCCGCCGAACCCACGGGGACGACGCCTTAACCACGGCGCTTCCGGCGCTTGCGCCGATACTGCTCGAACTCGGCGCGCAAGCCCATGTAGTCGAGGACGAGCCCCATCCCGTCGAGAACCCACTTCGCCACCGTCACCGTCAGGATTTCTCCCACGACACCGCCCTCCCTCTGCGATCTGCCCCTCCCCCCTTCAGACTCCACCGTCCTGCGAAGGGTTGCCGGGCTGCCGCAGGTCGAGGCGACGTCCTCCTCGTCGTCATCCTGACGGTCAGGAGGGGGACGCTCCCACGGCTCGCACCGTCGAAGAGGACCAGGTGACGGTGACGAAGACGCTGTGCCAACCGCTCGCCCCGTCGGGAATGGTCCTGGCCCGTCGCTCGGTCCGGAGCAGGCCGGTGCCGTCGGTCGCGCGGACGGCGATCGTGTGTCCGCCGGGGGCGGCCTGCCAGCGGTAGGACCACTGGCGCCAGGTGTCGACGGAGTCCTCGGCCGCCAGGTCGGCATCCTGCCAGGGGCCTTCGTCGACCCTGACCTGCACCCGGGTGGTGCCGCGGTGTCGGGCCCACGCGACCCCGGCGACCGTGACGGTGCCGGCGGCCGGACGGGCGAAGGGGCGGGGGGGTGTCGATGCGCGACTGCGTCTTGATCGGAGCGCGCCGGGCCCATCTGCGCTTCACCCCGTACGCATCGTGGGCGTCGAAGGTGGTGAGTTCGATGTCTTCGATCCACTTGTAGGCCGATACGTATCCGTACGGGCCGGGGACGAGCATGCGGACCGGAAAGCCGTGGGCGAACGGCAGCGGTTCGGCGTTCATGCCGACGGCGGGCATGGCGTCCCGGCCGTCCCTCACGTCTTCCACGGGGGATCCGAGCGTCATGCCGTCCACGGACCGGGCGACCGGCTGGTCGACAGGTCCGCCTCCGGAAGGGGGCTTGACCCCGCATCCCCCCAGCAGGTCCCCCAGCCGGACGCCGAGCCAGCGGGCGTTCCCCGCATAGGGGCCGCCCACCTCGTTCGAGACGCAGGTGGGGGTGGTGTCACGCTCGATCACCGGTCGTGCGAGGAGGTCGTCCAGGGTGAAGGTCCTGGGCCGGGCGACGCCCTCGCCGTGGATGCGCAGACGCCATGTGTCCGCGTCGACCTTGGGCACGACGAGGGCCGTGTCGACGCGATAGCAGTCCTTGTGGGGGATGGTGAACGGGGTGGTCCCCTCCACCGTGAGACGCCCGCCCCGGGGAACGGGCGGCGCGGGCGACGCGGGTGCGGGCAGTACGAGCGCAGCACGGGAGGCAACCGCACCGCGTCCCCGGTGTCGTGCCGGGTGTCGACCGAGGGGGCCGGCGGTCGTGGCGGGTGTCGACCGAGGAGGCCGGCGGTCGTGGCGGCGACGGCCGTGGCACCGGCGGCGACGAAGAAGCCCCGCCGGTGTCCCCCTCCGCCGTACCCGCCCTCTGCAGGGAGCACGCCGGGCTCACCGGCGCTGGCGGGCACTCGGGCGAGTCTTCCCGCCATGACGTGGAGGGCCAGGGCGCCCGCCACAAAACCGATGAGCGAGGGGAGCACGTCGGCGGCACCCTGCGCCCAGGAGCATTCGGACGAGGGTGCTGCGGAGGCTGCTCACGCACGGCATTCGGTGGAACCCGCCGAACGGGTTGGTCCGTCGGCCGGGCAGCTGGGGATCCGCCGTCCGGCTCTCCTCAGGTGCGCATAGCGGGCGCCGGGGAGGAGGAGGCGCCCCCGGCTTCCGGAGCGGGGAGGGCAGCGGGGGCGTGGGGCGCCCGGTCGCCCGCCAATCGAGAGGGCCACCAGACCCGGGGCCCGAGGTCGGTCATGAGGGCGGGCACCAGGAAGAGCCGGACGAGCAGGGTGTCGATCAGAACGCCCACGGAGACGATCAGTCCGATCTGTACGAGGTAGAGCAGGGGCATCACGCCGAGCGCGGCGAAGGTGGCCGCCAGGACGAGCCCTGCCGCACTGATGACCCCGCCCGTGCTCGTCAGCCCCGCCAGCACTCCGGCCGCCGTGCCCTTCGTCACCGCCTCGCCGCGCACTCGGTGGACGAGGAAGATGTTGTAGTCCACGCCGAGCGCGACGAGGAAGACGAAGGAGAAGAGGACGACTGCGGGTTCGGTCGCCGAACTCCCCCAGAACAGCCGGAGGGCGAGGGCCGCTGCCCCGAGGGCGGCGAGGAGACCGGCCCCCGCCGCCACGACCAGCAACACGGGCAGCAGCAGGCAGCGCAGCAGGATGACGAGGACGACCAGGACCACCAGGAGGACCAGGGGCATGATCAGTCGGTGGTCCCGGGCGGCGGCCGTGTGGATGTCGGCGAGTTGCGCCGCCTGGCCACCGACCAGTGCCCCCGTCCCCGTCAGCGAGGCGCGCAGCCGCTCCACGGTCCGCCGCGCCCGATCGCTGTCCGGCGGATCCGTGAGCGTCGCGAGGATCAGTGTCGTGCGCTCCGACTCCCGGCCGACGACGACGGCCGCGATGCCGGGGGTCGCGGAGGCGGTGCCGGCCGCCCTGGTCGACTCGGCTCGTGGTGCCACGATGGCCAGGGGACTCGCAGTGCCGGCGGGAAAGTGCCGTGCGAGGACGGCCTGCCCCGTCACCGAAGCGGACCCGGCCGGCAGGGCCCGGTGCAGCGGGACGCCGTCCTGCTGCAGGAGCGGCGCACAGGCCGCTCCCGCGGCAAGCAGGGAGAGGCAGACCAGCCAGGTCCGGCGAGGACGGCACCGGATCGCACGGGCCGGCCCCTTCCACGGACCGGCTCCCCCTCCGGGTGCCCTCGTGTGCAGCACCCGCCGTCCGCACAGCACGAGTGCTGCCGGCAGGAACGTCAAGGAGGTCACAGCGCTGCAGGCCATGGCGAGGGCGACCGCGGGCCCCAGAGACCGGTCCGCCGGAAGCGTGGCCAGCACCAGCGTCATCATCGCGCAGGCGACGGTCGCGGCACTGGCGATCACGGGTGGCGCGGTGGCACGACGGGCCACGGCGATCGCGGTCCGGCTCTCCTCCCCCCGATGGGCCTCCTCGCGGCAGCGCGCCACCAGCAGCAGGCCGTAGTCGGTGCTGGCACCGATGACCAGGACGAACACGATGCCCTGAGCCTGACCATCGACCGCCAGGAGTCCTGACCTGGCCAACCCGTACAACAGTGCGGAGGCCGTGGACAAGGAAAGGAGGGCACCGGCAATCACCAGCAGCGGCACCAGTGCACTGCGGTAGACCCACAGCAGGATGACCACCACTCCGCCGAGGGCGACGGCCAGCAGCATCCCGTCGGTACGTGCGAAGGAGTCCTCCAGGTCGACTTGCGCGGCGGCAGGGCCTGCCAGGTGGACCACGGTGCCCGGCACTCCGGCTGCCGCCTCGCGGACACTGGTGAGTTGTTCGGCGAGACGGTCCGGACCCGCCTCGACGACGGCCGCGACGGCTTCTCCGTCCCGAGAGGGGAACGGCGCCGCAGCGGGGCCGGCGAGCCGGTCCACGACCTGGCGTGCGGACCGCTCCTGGAGCGGCGTGATCCGACCGCCGTCCGCACGGGTCCACAACACGGCGAGCGGTAGGGGCTCCGGTCCCCCCGCTGGGTTCAGCGCTTCCGCCACCCTGGCGGACTGGGTGCCGGGGAGAGCGGGGGCCTGCTGTCCCTCGGCACCCGCCGCGTCGCCGAGGCGGGCGGCGAAGGGACCGCTCAGTACGGCGAGGACCAACCACAGCAGAAGGGTGGCCGGGACTCCCGGCCGTTTCGCCCACCTCACGTCATCCGCCTTTCCCTGAACGCCGCCCGCGGTGACGGGTCATGCCGCGCCGCTGCGGGCGGCGCGGCCTCGGCTCGCGCGGAGGGTTCGGAACCCGGGGCGGCGCGGGATGGGCGGGGGCCGGATTCGTCAGCCGTACGGCCCTCGGAATCGGATGAGGTGACGAGCAATCCGGCACACGGTTCGGCACGAATCATTGCTGAGACTCCGCAAACCGGAGGAATCACCCGAAGAAGTCCGCAGAGGAGTGGGAGGAGGTGAGTCCGATGACCGCATCCCTGCACGCCCGGCGCCTGATCGCCGGAGCTGCGTCGGCAGGTCTTCTGGCAGGCGCGTCCGTGCTGGGCGTCTCTGCCACGGCGAGCGCGGCGCCGACGGCGTCCGCGGTGGCCTCCACGGTCACCGGCGACCGGGACCACCGGGACCACCGGCATCACCAGGACAAGCATCACCAGCGGTGCACCTGGGTCAAGGCCCACGGGGAGAAGAAGTGGGTCAAGGGCCACTGGGAGAAGAAGTGGCACCGCGGCACCTGGCACCACGGGCACCGGGACCACGACGGCCGGTGGCACAACGGCTGGTGGGGCAAGGGCTCGTGGAAGCAGCACTGGGTGCCCGGTCACTACGTGACCCACTGGGTTCCGAGCCATTGGGACTGCCACGCGAAGTGGTAGCGCCGGTGGGCCGATCAGGGGTTGCGGAGCGAAGGCACCGCAACCCTTGTCGTTCTCCGTTCACCGCGGCCGGACCGCCGGTCGACCGCACGGCCTCCCGGAGGCCCCCTCATGGACTGCTCCACCGCACCTCGCGTGGGACCGACAACGGTCCACCTTCGTCTTCCATCAGGCGCACAGGCTCCGCGACGGGCCCGTCGCACCACGGAGCGCATGCTCGCCGATCCGATCGCATCCTGCCCCCGCAGCGTCGCCGACGACATCCTGCTGGTCGTCTCCGAACTGGTCACCAATGCCGTCGTGCACGCCGAAGGACCGTACGCCCTGACACTGAGCCTGGAGGACGGGCGGGTCGGCGTCGTCGTCAGCGACGCCTCCAGCGCATTGCCCCGTGCGGGTTCCGGGCGGAAGGGAACCGAGCAGGGCGGACGCGGCCTGAAGATCGTCCGGGCCCTGGGGGCGGAAGTCTTCGTCAGCCCCTCGGACCACGGCAAGCAGGTCGTCGCCGTTCTGTCCTGGTAGGCGCGCCCGCGGGGGAAGCGCTGGGGGTGGCCGTGCCTACGACCACCCCCAGCCGACCCGTCCCGTCCGCGGTGACTCGTGCGGGGGCACCGCTCAGAACCCTCGCCCGCGGACGGTCGGGTCACCGGTCCGCGCCACCCCGTCTCGTCGGCGCCGGACCGGGGTCGAGCGGACCGTCAGGCGTTGACGCAGGTGTTTCCGAACGTCGGGTTGAGCAGCCCGACGATGCTGACGGTGTTGCCGCAGGCGTTGACCGGCACGTGGACCGGCGCCTGGATCAGATTGCCCGAGAGCACACCGGGCGAGTGGGCGGCCACTCCGCCGGCGCCCGCGTCGGCCACGGCCATCGAAGCACCGCCGGCCACCACCGCCCCGGCCGCAACCACCACTGCGAGACCACGTCGTACGTGCATCATCGGAACTACCTCCCATGGGGAACGACTGCACCGCGCGGACGACCCGCGCGGCCCTCGGGGATCCGCAGGACGCCTCGGCCCCCTCACCGGTTCCTTCGCCACGGCGCGTCCGCCGGCTGGGTCGAGGTGCCGGGTCCCACCCGATCGGGGCAATGAGCGGTCGCGGGGCTGACGGTGGAGGTCCGTCCGCACCCCGCCCGCCGCGAAGAGCACCACCACGGCTTCGAGGGGGCGGGATTCCTTTTCCGCGACGCCCCTCCTCCCGTCCGGCTCCCGAATCACACGTCGTTCCCGGAAATCGGAAATGCAGTGAAGTCCCCGTGACCCCATGGGCACCAGACGTACACACGGGTCTTGCGCCGCACCACGAGACCCGATTCCCGTCCCTCTTCTCCGGAGCGGCGGCAGGGCACACGAGTGACCCCGGAACGGTCGCTTCCCTCTTGAACCCTCAACCAACAAGGTTGAACACAAAGCGAGTTGTGGATCATGCGACACAGCTGCACCGCACGGGAGCGTCAAGGGCGCATGGTTGGTCAATGACTCGTGGATCTTGTCTCAAAGCTTGCGCACAAATTACACACATCCTCTCTCCAATACCGCTCCGCATGGTCTAGATTGACGGTGCTTCAGCCGTTCGGGCACGAGGCGACCATTAATGATCTTTAGGTACGGCGCCACGGGAAACAGCACGTCTCATTCCGGCGTCGGGCGTGGGGTGATCAATTCTTGGTGCCCGAACAAGAGCCTCGGGCGCGGGGAGCACCCAAGGCCCTTGCGGTTCCGCTCCTCGCAAGTGACCTGGCAGGACTCGTGAGTCCCTGCCGTGGTCACGGGTCGTTCGCGCGGTACCGGTCACGGCTGGACACCGTACGGGGGCAGACGCCCCCTGAGGAAAGGAGCGGTGCGGGAGGCAGGCGCCTCCCGGGGGGAAGCAACAGTGCGCGGCGAATGCGTCGAACCACTGGGGACCTGGGGGGTTCTGTGCGGCAAGGGGGACTTGTCAGCCCGTTTCCGTCAACGCGTGAGCATCAGACGGGCGGGACAATCAGCCAACCCACGATCGACTGGGAACAGCGGTACCGCCGTACCGTGATCATCAGCGATACCGTGGCCACCGCCTTCGTGGTGGCGACGATCGGCAACTTCTTCGGGGCGCGGGACGCGGCCAACTGGCACGAGAAGTGGGGAATCCTCGCTTTCGGCACCGAACTCCTGGTGCTGGCGGCGCTCGCGGTGACCCGGTCATGGGCCCCGGCCGTACTCGGCCAGGGCGCCGAGGAGTTCCGTCGACTCGGGCGCTCCCTCTTCACCGCCACCGTCGTACTGGCCCTCGGAGGAATCGCCCTCACCTCGCGCAACATCAAGCTCTGGATCTTCGTCGCGGTCCCCGCGATCGCGCTCGTCACCATGACCGCGCGGTACGTGCTGCGCCTCTGGCTGCACAAGCAGCGGAAGGAAGGCAGGTGCCTGCGGTCGGTGCTCGCCGCCGGCAGCACCGCGACCGTGCACGACCTGATCACCCGGACGCGTAAGTTCCCCCACCTCGGTTGGCGGGTGGACGGGGTGTGCACCACGGAAGAGATCGGGCTCGACGGTGACCAGGTCGACGGGGTGCCGATCATCGGCCGGCTCTCCGACGTCGCCCAGCACGTCCGCCGTGACGGCTACCGCGTCGTTGCGATCACACCGGACCCGCACTGGTCACCGGACCGGCTGCAGCGGCTGGCGTGGAACCTCGAAGGCAGCGACGCCGAGATGGTCGTGGCCCCCGTGCTGATGGAGGTGGCCGGCCCGCGCCTGCATATCGACGCGGTGCTCGGAATCCCCCTGCTGCGGGTCAGCATGCCGACCTTCACCGGAGGACGCAGGGCGATCAAGGAGGTCGTCGACCGGATCGGCGCGGCGATCCTGCTGGTGCTGTTCGCGCCGCTCATGGTGTTCGTCGCGCTGCTGGTGCTGATGGACAGTCGGGGCGGGGCGTTCTACCGCCAGTGCAGGGTCGGCAAGGACGGTCGCGAGTTCACCATCCTCAAGTTCCGCACCATGGTCGCCGATGCGGACCGGGTCCGTGCCGAACTGGAGGACCGCAACGAGGGCGCCGGCCTGCTGTTCAAGCTCCGCAAGGATCCGCGGGTGACCCGGGTCGGAGGAGTGCTGCGCCGGTACTCGATAGACGAGCTGCCGCAGCTCTTCAACGTGCTCACCGGATCGATGTCGCTGGTGGGGCCGCGTCCTCCCTTACCGGAGGAGTCCGCCGCGTACGGCCCGGACATCCGGCGACGGCTGCTGGTCAAGCCCGGACTCACCGGTCTGTGGCAGATCAGCGGACGCAGCGACCTCTCCTGGGAGGAAGCGGTCCGGCTGGACCTGCGGTACGTGGAGGACTGGTCCCTCGCCCTGGACACAGTGATCTTGTGGAAGACGCTCCGTGCGGTGCTCTACGGACAGGGGGCCTACTGATGTACGGGGACCGTAGACCGGCAGGTGCTCGGAACGCAGGCCGAAAGGGCCTGCCTGGGGGGAGGAACGAGTCGTGAGGGTCAGCGTTTTCGGACTGGGCTACGTGGGCTGCGTGTCGGCCGCGTGCCTGGCCAGCATGGGACACGAAGTCATCGGCGTGGACGTGAACCGGGTGAAGGTCGACCTGGTCAACGGCGGCCAGGCACCGGTGGTGGAGGAGCGCATCGGCGAGCTCATCGCCGAAGTCGTGGGGACCGGGGCCTTACGTGCCACGACCGACGTCCGCGCGGCGATCGCGGAGAGCGAGGTGTCGCTGGTCTGCGTGGGTACCCCGTCGGAAGCCAACGGCAGCCTGTGCACCACGTACTTGGAGCGGGTCACCGAAGAGATCGGTGCCGCACTGGCCGAGCGGGGCGGGCGGCACACCGTCGTCTTCCGCAGCACCATGCTCCCCGGCACCTGTCTGAACCTGCTGGTGCCGATCCTGGAGAAGTACGTCGGCGGCACCGCCGGAGTGGACGTGGGAGTCGCGGTCAACCCGGAGTTCCTTCGGGAGGGCACGAGCGTGCGGGACTTCTTCGACCCGCCCAAGACGGTCATCGGCGAGCTCGACCGGGCGAGCGGCGATGCGGTGGCCGCGCTGTACGACGGCCTGCCCGGCGAGGTGTTCCGAGTGCCGGTGCCCACGGCCGAGGCCATCAAGTACGCGGACAACGCGTTCCACGGTCTCAAGATCGGTTTCGCCAACGAGCTGGGTGCGGTGTGCCAGGCGCTCGGAGTGGACTCGCACCAGGTGATGGACGTGTTCCTGGCCGACCGCAAGCTGAACATCAGCCCCGCCTATCTGCGGCCCGGCTTCGCCTTCGGCGGCTCCTGCCTGCCCAAGGACCTGCGCAGTCTGGTGCACGCGGCACAGCGGGCCGACGTCTCGGTGCCCATCCTCTCCCATGTGCTGCCCTCCAACGCCGACCACCTGCAACGCGCGGTGGAGCTGGTCGAGCGCACCGGGAAGCGTCGGGTGGGACTCTTCGGGCTGTCCTTCAAACCCGGGACCGACGACCTCCGGGAGAGCCCGCTCGTCGAACTGGCCGAAAGGCTCTTCGGCAAGGGCTACGACCTGCGGATCCACGACGCCAACGTCAGCCTCTCCCGGCTGCTCGGAGCGAACCGCGAGTACATCGAGACGCGGCTGCCGCACCTCGCGCAACTGCTCGCGGACTCCGTCGACGACGTGCTCGCACACTCCGAGGTGTGCTTGGTCGGAACCGCGGATCCGGCCGTGCTGGCGGCCCTGCCCCATGGCGACGGTCCAGTGATCATCGACCTCATCCGCCTTCCCGACGCCGAGAAGCGTCGGACCGAACCGGGATACATCGGCCTTGCTTGGTGACACGACCAGGAGCGACCGGCCCGGCCGGCGCGCACTGATCCTGGTGGAAAACCTGTCGGTGCCCTTCGACCGACGAGTGTGGCAGGAGTGCACGACCCTGCGTGACGCAGGCTGGGAGGTCCATGTCATCTGTCCTCGGGGAACCAAGCGGGACACCGAACCGGAGGCGGAGATCGACGGGGTGCGGATCCACCGCTACCCGTTGCGCGCCGCCACCGGCGGGCCCGCGGGCTACCTGCAGGAGTACGGATCGGCCCTGTGGCACACCTTTCGGCTGGCCCGGAAGGTGGGTCCGGTCGACGTGGTCCACGCCTGCAACCCGCCCGACCTCCTGTTCCTGCCGGCGCTGTGGCTCAAGCGGCACGGAGCACGGTTCGTCTTCGACCAGCACGACCTGGTGCCCGAGCTGTACCTTTCCCGGTTCGACCGCGGCAAGGACCTGCTCTACCGCGCCGTGTGCGCACTGGAACGGCTGACCTACCGGGCCTCGGACGTCGTGCTCGCCACGAACGAGAGCTACCGGGACGTCGCGGTGCGCCGGGGCGGTCGGCGGCCGGACGACGTCTTCGTGGTGCGCAGCGCACCCGATACCGCGCGCTTCCGCCCCGTACCGCCCGAGCCCGAACTGAAGCACGGCAAGCCCCATCTGCTGTGCTACCTCGGCGTGATGGGCCCTCAGGACGGTGTCGACTACGCCTTGCGGGCGCTCGCGAAACTGCGCGACGCATGCGGACGGACCGACTGGCACGCGGTGTTCGTCGGCGCCGGCGACACCTTCGACGCGATGGTGGAGCTGTCCCGGCAGCTCGGGCTGTCGGACCAGGTGCAGTTCACCGGGCGCGTTCCGGACGCCGACCTGGTGCGCTACCTGTCCACGGCCGACGTGTGCCTCTCCCCCGACCCGCACAATCCGCTCAACGACGTGTCGACCATGAACAAGGTCCTGGAATACATGGTGATGGGCCGTCCGATCGTCTCCTTCGACCTCCGGGAAGCACGCGTCTCCGCCGGCGACGCCGCCGTCTACGCACCGGCCAACGACGAGTCCGCCTTCGCCGAGCTCATCGCCCGGTTGCTGGACGACCCGGAGAGGCGCGCCCAGATGGGCAAGATCGGCCAGGAGCGGATCAACGGGCCGCTCTCCTGGAAGAACTCCCAGCAATCCCTGCTCAACGCCTATGCCGCCGCCTGCCGCGGCCACTCCCCCGTATCGGCGGGCTCGCCGGTACGGGCGGGGAAGAGGCCGCGCCGTTGAGCGATGACACGATACGCCTGGTCACGATCGGGCGGATTATCCGCCGGCGTTGGCGGCTCCTGACCCTCTTCACCGTGATGGGCGCGCTCGTCGGCTACGGCGCCTCGTCGCTGTTCCCGCCGCGTTACACGACGTCGGCGTCGGTGCTGTTGCCGGGAACGTGGGAGGAGCGCGAGCTGCTGACCCAGGCGGAGATCGCGACCAGTTCGGTGGTGATCGACCGCTCGGCCGCCGCCCTCCGGTGGGGCGGGGTCGACGGGAACGAACTGCGGGAACAGGTGACGGCCAAAGCCACCGACGGGAACATCATCAAGATCTCGGGCACGGCCGACACCCCGGAGCACGCGCAGCAACTCTCCGACCAAGTGGCCCGGCAGTTCGTCGTCTTCGCCGCACAGCTCGTGGGCACCAGCGCCGACCCCAAGGCCACGGCACAACCCGAGGCGCTGCGACAGCTGGTGACGCAGACCAGTCGCAGGATCAGCGAGCTGGCCGATGCGACCGACCCGGGACGGACCGTGGAGAGCGTGCAGACGCGGACCGAACTGGCGAAGCTGCGCACCGCGCTGCAGGAGGCCGTCAGCAAGCTGGACCAGGTCGATCCCGGTGCCCACAAGGCCGACATGGTCGTCATGGGACCGGCGGTTCGGCCGACCGACGAGACGCCGCCGACGAGGACACAGCTCATCGTTGCCGGAGCGCTGCTGTTCTTCCTGGTCGCGGCCATCGGCCACCTCACCGCCGCGCGGATGAGTCGCCGGCTGCGCACCGAACCGGAGATCGTCGCGGCCTTGGGAGCGGGGATGCTGGGCAGCGTCCAGGTGCCCACCGAACGACTCGCGCACCGCCCGAAGGAGCACGGCCCGCGGGCCTGGGGTCGCCGCCTGCTGGGCCTCGACGTCCGGTGGGACACGCCCACCCCGCAGCGGTCCGGGGACGAAGCCGACCGGCAGGTCCGCTACCGGAGGGTGTGCGCCCGCCTCCGGGACCAGCTCCTCTCCCCCGGAGGGCTTCTGGTCGTCGTTCCGGAAGGCGACGAGATCGCGCGGCAGGCGGCCGGGCGGCTCTCCGCCGAGGCCGGCGACGTCCCTTCCCCGCGCTCTCCCGACGGGGAACGCCCCGCGCTCCGGGTGGTCGAGGTCTCGGTGTCCCAACCGATGGTGCCGGACCGCAACGACGAGGCGGGCGTCCTGATCGTGCTCAGTGCGGGCAGTTGGACCGCCGCGGAGCTCTCCGGCATCGCCGGGGCGTGCGCGGACGCCGCGCACGAGGTCGTCGGCGTCGTCCTCGCCGGCACGGTCTGGGCCCGCCCAGGACGGTCCGGCGGTTCTTCCCGGGCCGACGCCGTGCCGGCTCTGGCGGCCGGCTCGGACGCGACGGGAGGCACGGGGTGACGACGAGGACGACCGCCGAACCGTCGGCCGCCGCTCCCCTGTTGGACCTGCAGGCGCTGATCGTGGCGGTGCGCAGGCGACGGCGCCTCTGGTGCTCGGTGGCGCTGCTGGGGCTGCTCCTCGGCGCGGCCTCGGCGATCCTGCTGCCGCCACCGCCGACCGCGGTGACCAAGGTGCTGGTCGCCCACGAGCAGGACCAACCGAACGATCCGGGAACCTTGATCCGCACCGACGTCGCACTCCTGCAGACCACGCGGATCGCCAGCAGCGCCCTGAAGTACCTCAAGTCGAACGAGAAGCCCGCTGACTTCATGGAGGAGTACGAAGGCCTCGGTTTGACCAACAACCTGTTGCAGATCACCGTGACGGGCGACAGCGACGCGGAGGCGGTGACCCGCGCCGAGGCCTTGGCCCGGGCCTTCATGGCGGACCATGTGAGACGGATCCGGGAAGCCACGAACGCAGAGGCCAAGAGCCTGCTCGAAGAGCGCGACCGGATGCAGGACGAGCTGGACCGGATCAACGAGGAGATCGGGGACGGAACGCCGAAGGACGGACCGAAGGCATCGGCCGACTTGGAGTCGCTCTTCGCCCGTCGGGCCGAACTCACCTCGCGGATCACCGACTTCAGCAAGCGCGCCGCGGAGGCGCAGATCGGTACGCCCCACCTCATCGCCGGTACGCAGATCGTGGACGCACCGCGCGCGGTGCGGCACTCGCTGCCCAAGGCAGCCGCCACCAACGCGGCGATCGGCTCCGTCCTCGGCCTCGTCCTCGGCCTCGCGGTGGCGGCGGTCAGCACGGTGGTGGCGGACCGCCCCGTGCTGCGCCGGGAGATCGCAGCGGCCCTCGGTGCCTCGGTCGTCGCGGAGCTGCCCGGCCGGTCGACGGCGCCCTGGCGACGCCGGCACGCCCGGACGGCACGGGAACAGCTCACCGCCTCCCTGGCCCGTACCTTCCGCAGCTCCGCAGAGCCCATGTCGCTGCTGGAGCTGGGGTGTGCGCGCAGTGCGGGCGCCATCGCCCTGGACCTCGCGCGGGCGGTGGAACCGGACGGGTCCGTGGCCGTCATCGACTCCCTGCCCGGCACGGAACTCTCCCGGCGGGGTGCGAAGCCGGGCGACCCCCTCGTGGTCGGTGCCGAGCGTGCTGCGACCGTGTCGCGACAGGAACGCCGGCTCGGCGTCGGATCGGTGGCGCCCGGCACCGCGTGGACCGACCTCCATCACCTCGGCACGCGGACCGTGCTGGTGGTGCGCGCCGGGCACGGCAGCGCCGCGTGGCTGCACACCGTGGCACGGCAGCTCGCGGATCAGCGGATCGCGGTGATCGGTGTGGTGCTGATCGACCCCGATCCACGGGACCGGACCGACGGCACCCTGTGGGACGGGCTGCTCACCGCGCTGCGGGGACAGAACGATCGGACGGCCCGACCGTACGGGGCGGGCCGGCGGCTGACGGAACGGCTGCCGATGTGGGCGGGACGCGTCCCGGACAGCGACCAGGAGGTGCGGTAGGACATGTGTGGCATCGCAGGCACGTACCGGTGGCCGGACGGAAAGGCGGTGACCGACCGGCTCACCGACACCCTCGCCCACCGCGGTCCGGACGGGGCGGGTCGGTACAGCCACCCGGTCGGTGACGGCGAGGTGCACCTCGGACACCGCCGACTGGCCATCATGGACCTGTCCGAGACGGGTGCCCAACCGATGGTCTCGGACGGCCTCGTCCTGACGTACAACGGCGAGCTGTACAACGCGCCCGAGCTGCGGGCCGAGCTGGTGGCGGCCGGGGTGCGCTTTCGCGGGACCTCCGACACCGAAGTGGTCCTGGAGGCCTGGCGGCGCTGGGGCACGGAGTGTCTGCCCCGGTTGCGCGGCATGTTCGCGTTCGGCGTCTTCGACGAGCGGACCGGTGACCTGGTGCTCGTCCGCGACCAGCTCGGCGTCAAGCCGCTGTTCCTGGTCCGGCGCGACGGGGGGCTGGTGTTCGCCTCCGAGCTGAAGGCGCTCGCCGCCGTGACCGGCGGCTCGTTGGAGGTGGACCACGCGGCGCTGGTGGCCTCCCTGTTGTACTACTGGGTTCCCGACTCGCGGTGCGCCTTCCGCGAGGCGGAGAAGCTGCCGCCGGGCAGCTGGCTGCGGTGCCGCCCCGACGGCCGGGTGGAGCGCGGTCGGTTCTGGCACCTGAAGGAGGTCGCCGCCGAGGGGAGGGAACGGGCCCTGGCCGGCGAACAACCGGACATCGCCGCCGTCGTCGAGGAGTCGACCCGGTGCCACCTGCTCTCCGACGTGCCCGTGGCGACCTTCCTCTCCGGCGGTCTGGACTCCAGCTATCTGACCGCGCTGGCGGCCCGCGACCGTCCGGGCATCTCGGCCTACACCATCGGCTTCCGCGCCGAGGACGCCCGTTTCGAGGCGATGCCGGACGACCTCCGCTACGCCCGGCGGGTGGCCGAGCGGTTCGGCGTGGACCTGCACGAGATCGAAATCGCTCCGAACGTGCTCGACCTGCTGCCGCAGATGACGTACCACCTGGACGAGCCGATCGGCGATCCCGCCGCCATCAACACGTTCCTGATCTGCTCGGCCGCCCGGGAAGCGGGGGTCAAGGTGCTGCTTTCGGGCATGGGGGCCGACGAGCTGTTCGCCGGCTACCGCAAGCACCTGGCCAACCTGATCGCGCTGCGCTACCAGCGCGTCCCCCGGCCGCTGCGCCGCGGCCTGTCCGCGACGGTGGACCGGTTGCCGGTGGCCTCGGCCCGCCGGGGATACCGTTCGGTGCGCTTCGCGAAGCGGTTCCTGTCCTTCGCCGACCTTCCGGAGGAGACCGCGTTCCGGCGCAGCTACACCATGTACGACCAGGAGGAACTGCTCTCCCTGGTCGATCCGGATCTGGCCGGGACCGTCGAGGACGTGCTGACCGAGCACGCGGACGTCTATCAGGACAACGACCTCGACGACTTCGTCAACCGCATGTGCCTGGGCGACGCGCGCATGTTCCTGCCGGGCCTGAACCTCGCCTACACGGACCGGTCGAGCATGGCCGCGTCGACCGAGGTGCGGGTGCCGTACGTGGACGTCGAGGTGGTCAAGGCGGCGTTCGCGGTGCCGGGTGACCGCAAGATCGTCGGACGGCAGGGGAAGGCCGTCCTGAAGGAGGCGGCCTGCTCGGTCCTGCCCAAGGAGATCGTGTACCGGCCCAAGGGGTTGTTCAGCGCGCCGCTGCGCGCCTGGATGAGCCGGGACCTCGCCCCGCTGGTGCGCGAGGTGGTGCACGACGGCCTGCTCGTCCGCTCCGGACTCCTGCGTCGCGACGCGCTGGCGCGCATGGTCGCCGAGGACGCGGCCGGACAGCGGGACTTCTCCAAGCACCTGTGGCATGTGCTGACCCTCGAGTACTGGTACCGCGGCGCGACCTCCGGGTCCGACCAGAGCGCGCGCCTGACGGCGTAGAAGACGCCTGAGAAGCAAGGGGACTTCGGGTGAAACAGGTTGTACAGAACTACAAGAGCGGCGAGCTGGCAGTGCTCGACGTGCCGGTGCCGGGGTGCAAGCCGGGCGGCGTGCTGGTGCGCACCGCCTACTCGCTGATATCCACCGGCACCGAGCTCATGAAGGTGTCCGAGGCCGGCATGTCGATGCTGGGCAAGGCCCGCTCGCGACCGGACCAGGTGGCCAAGGTCATGCAGAGCGTGGCCACCAACGGGATGTCGGCCACCTACCGCAAGGTGATCAACCAGCTGGACTCCTACACGCCGCTGGGCTACTCGCTGTGCGGGGTGGTCGAGCAGGTGGGTCCCGGGATCGACGACGTGGCGGTCGGTGACCTCGTGGCCTGCGCCGGCAACGAGCACGCCCTGCACGCCGAGTTGAACTGGGTGCCGAAGAACCTCTACACCCGGGTCCCGGACGGTCTCGCACCGCAGCACGCGGCCTTCGGCACCGTGGGGTCGATCGCCCTGCAGGGGGTTCGCCGCGGTGAGCCCCAACTCGGCGAGGTGGCACTGGTCATCGGTCTCGGGCTGATCGGGCAGTTGGTGGTGCAGCTGCTGGTCGCCTCGGGGGTCCGCGTCATCGGGGTCGACCCCGATCCGGCGCGCTGCGAGCTCGCCGAGCGCCTGGGGGCCGCGGCCTGCGGCGATCCCGCCTCCACGGCCGTGGAGAACTCCGTGGCGGAAATCACCGGTGGCCTCGGCGTGGACCAGGTCTACCTGGCCGCCGGTGGCGGCAGCAACCAGCCCGTCGAGCTGGCCGCCCGGCTGAGCCGTGACCGCGGCCGGGTCGTCGACATCGGCAAGTGCCGCCTCGACCTGCCCTGGAACGCGTACTACGAGAAGGAGCTCGACGTCCGGTTCTCCCGCAGCTACGGGCCCGGGCGTTACGACCCGGAGTACGAGCTGGAGGGGCGTGACTACCCCGTCGGTTACGTGCGGTGGACCGAGCGGCGCAACCTGGCCTGCTTCCTCGACCTCCTCGCCCGCGGCAACGTCGACGTGGAGCCCCTGGTCTCGCACGTCGCCGACTTCGGGGACGCCGTCAAGACGTACCAGCGGCTGAAGGACGGCGAGCTGAAGGCCGTGGCGGTGCTGTTCCGGTACCCCGAGGCCGTGGAGGAAGGGGAAGCGGAGGCACCCGCGGTGGCGGTGCCCGCGGTGCGCCGCGGCACGTCGGCGCCCGCCCCGGCCCGGTCCGGGAGGACTCCGGTGCGGCTGGCGTTCGTCGGCGCGGGGAACTACGCCACGTCGATGCTGTTGCCGCACCTGGCGCAGCGCGACGGCGTCGAACTGTCGACGGTCGTCACCACCACGGCGCTGTCCGCGACCAACGCCCAGCGGAAGTTCGGCTTCGACCGGGCGACCACCGACCTGGACGCCGTGCTCGGCGACCCGTCCGTCGACGCGGTGTTCGTGGTCACCCGGCACAGCTCGCACGCGGAGCTGACCCGGAAGGCGCTGCTGGCCGGCAAGACGGTGTTCGTGGAGAAGCCCTTGGCGCTCACCGAGGAGGAGCTCGCCGGCGTGCTCGCGGCGGTGGAGGAGTCCGGCAACGACCGGCTGCAGGTCGGCTTCAACCGCCGTTTCGCACCGCTGCTGCAGGAGGCCCGGAAGCAGTTCGGCGCCCGTACCGGTCCGGCGAGCCTCCGCTACCTGGTCAATGCGGGCCGGTTGCAGCACGGCAGCTGGTACCTCCAGCAGAACACCGAGGGAACGCGGTTCGCCGGTGAGGGCGGGCACTTCATCGACACGGCGAGTTGGCTGCTCGGTGCCGACCCGGCATCGGTGTACGCGGTCGCGACGCCCGGCAACGAGGACCTCCAGGTCGTGCTGGACTACCCGGACGGGTCCACCGCCACCCTCAGCTACGTCACCTCCGGCCCGTCGGGGTTCCCCAAGGAGACGCTCGACCTGGTCGCCGACGGCCGCGCGCTGCGGCTCGACGACTTCGTCCGCGCCTCGGTGTACGGACGCAAGCGGTGGGTCAGCTCACGGCTGCCCAAGGCCCGGGACAAGGGCCAGTCCGCCGAGCTGGCCGCGTTCGTCAAGGCCGTGCGGACCGGCGGGCCGATGCCGGTGCCGCTGGAGTCGCTGGTCGCCACCACGGCGGCCACCCTCGCCGTACGGACCAGCCTGGTGGGCGGCGCGCCGGTGACCCTGGCGAGGGGCCGATGACCATGGGCGCGGGCTGGTACCTGCGGCGGCTCTCCCGGATGGGGCCGCAGGAGGTGGCCGGCAGGGTGGGCGACGCGGTGCGCAGGCGGCGGTGGCGGTCGGCGCAACCGGTCTGTCCGCGCGTGACCGGTGCGGCGTTCACCGCGGTGCTGCCCGCGGGGGCGGTCGACGGGGTGCCGTCGGACGCCGCGAAGCGCCTCGTCGCCGAGGCGGACCGGTTGATGGCGGGGCGCGTCGAGTACTTCGGGGTGGAGCGCGAGGACCTGGTCGATCCGGACTGGTGCCACGACCCGAAGACCGGGCGTCGGGCGCCGTGGGGCTACGCCTTCGACGTGCCGTACCGGGACGAGGAGGCGATCGGGGACGTCAAGCAGATCTGGGAGCTGTCCCGGCACCAGTACCTGACCGTGCTCGCCGGCGCCTATGCGGTCACCGGGAACGAGCGGTACGCCGAGCGGGTGGCCGAGCACCTGCGGTCGTGGTGGGCGGCGAACGCGCCGATGCGCGGGGTGCACTGGACCAGTGGCATCGAGTTGGGGATCCGGCTGCTGTCCTGGGTGTGGGTCCGTCGGCTGCTCGACGGCTGGTCGGGGGCTGCCGGGCTGTTCGAGGACAACCCGGTGGCGCTGGAGCAGATCTGGCACCACCAGCGTTGGCTGGCCGCCTTTCCCAGTCGTGGGTCCTCGGCGAACAACCACGTGATCGCCGAGGCGGCCGGGCAGTTCGCGGCGGCCTGTGCGTTCGGCTGGTTTCCCGATTCGGCGCGCTGGCGCGCGGATGCCCTGCGGCTGTTGGACCGGCACCTGCGGAGCAACACCTTCGGCTCCGGTCTCAACCGCGAGTTGGCCACCGAGTACCACGGACTGGTGCTGGAGCTCGGGCTGGCCGCGGTGGCGGAGGCGGACGCCGCCGGCGTACCGGTCCCCGCCACGGTCCGGCTGGTGCTGCTGCGGATGACCGATGCGCTCGCCGCCGTCGTGGACGGCAGGCTCCGGCCGCCGCGCCAGGGGGACTCGGACGACGGGCACGGTCTGGTCCTGGACGGCACGGGCACCGACCGCTGGGGTTCCCTGCTGGCCACCGGGGAGGCCGTGTTCGGGCGGCTGGCCTGGTGGCCGGAGGTGACCGGCACCGATGTGCGGACGCCGCTGCTGGCCTCGCTCGTCCGGCCCGTCACGACGGGCCGGGCCCGTCCGGCGAGCCGACCGGCGCACTTCCCCGACGCGGGCCTGACCATCCTGCGCGGTCCGGGCGAGATCTGGTGCCGCTGTGACGGCGGTCCGCACGGGTTCCTGTCCATCGCCGCCCACGCCCACGCGGACGCACTGTCCCTGGAGGTCCGGCACGACGGGGTCGACGTGCTCGCCGACCCGGGGACGTACTGCTACCACGGACAGCCCGAGTGGCGGCAGTACTTCCGGTCGACCCTCGGACACAACACCCTGCAACTGGACGGCGCGGACCAGTCCGTCTCCGGCGGTCCGTTCCTGTGGCTCCGGCAGGCCCGCAGCCGGGTCCTGCTCGCGGACGCGTCCGAGGAGAAGGGGGGCCGCTGGTGGGCCGAGCACGACGGCTACCAGCGCTCCGTCCACCTCCGCCGGGTGGAGCTGGCGGCCGCGGACCGTGAGCTCCGGGTGGTCGACGAGGTGCGCGGCCCGCGTCGACCCGTGCGCCTGGCGTTCCACCTCGGCCCGACCGTCACCGCGGAGCTGTCGGGGCACCGTGCGGTGCTCAGCTGGGTCCGGGACGGCGAGGACCGCTCCGCGGTGCTCGACCTGCCCGGGCAGCTGGAGTGGCGGGCGCACCGCGGCGAGAGCCGTCCGCCGCTGGGGTGGTACTCCCCCGGTTTCGGGCGCAAGGAGCCGGCCACGACGCTGGTCGGCACCGGCTTCGTCGACGACGAGCAGGAGTTCACCACCGTGCTCGGGTTCAACGGCTAGGGGGGCACGTGGGGATCGAGTGGCGGTACCGGGCACGGTCGGCGGCTCCGCTGGCGCTGACCGTGCTGGTGGCGACCGGCTGCGTGGGCGCGCCGGACGCCCGGCCCGGGCCGACCGCCGCGCCGTCCGCGTCCGTGGCCCGGGTGTGCGCCGAGCCCGTGGCGGGGCCCGCCGAACCGCCGGCGGGCGCGGTGAGGATCGATCCCGCGGTGCCCGGCGACCTGGCCGCGAAGACCATGAGCAGTCCTCCGCACACGACCTTCTGGCTCGGGCCGGGCACGCACCGGCTCGAACCGGACCGTTACGCCCAGGTGATCCCCAAGGAGGGGAACGACTACCTCGGCGCGCCGGGTGCGGTGCTCGACGGCGGGAGGGCCAGCCAGTACGCGTTCGGTGGCACCGCCCGCGACGTCACCGTCCGCCACCTGACCGTGCAGGGGTTCGCCGCCCCGCACAACGAGGGCGTGGTCAACCACGACTCGGCCGACGGGTGGGTGATCGAGCACACGACGGTCCAGAACAACTCCGGCGCCGGGCTGATGGCCGGTGCCCGCCAGGTGGTCCGCGCCAACTGCCTCCGGAACAACGGCCAGTACGGCATGAACGCGTACCAGGCCGCCGGTGGCATCGGCGGTCTGGTGGTCGAGGGAAACGAGATCGTGGGCAACAACACGGACGACTGGGAGCGACGGCAACCGGAGTGCGGCTGCAGCGGAGGCGTCAAGTTCTGGGCCGTCAACGGGGCCGACGTCCGCGGCAACTGGGTGCACGACAACCGCGGAGCCGGCTTGTGGGCGGACACCAACAACAACGACTTCCGCATCGAGGACAACCTGCTGGAGGACAACGACGGTGCCGCGCTGATCTACGAGACCAGCTACAACGCGGTCGTCCGACGGAACACGATCCGCCGCAACAACCTCGTCGAAGGCCGCCGTTACGCCGAAGCGGGCGATGACTTCCCGTTCGCGACCGTCTACGTGTCCGAGTCCGGTGGCGAGCCGCGGATCCCGGCCCGTACGGACAGGATCGAGATCTATCGCAACGTGCTGGAGGACAACTGGTCCGGGATCACCCTGTGGGAGAACGCCGACCGGTTCTGCAACAGCCCGGCCAACACCTCGTCCGGCGAGTGCACCCTGCTGGTGAAGGACGTCGACCGCTGCGTCCAGCCGGCGATCGCCCGTGCACCGCTCTATGCGGACTGCCGTTGGAAGACCCAGCGGGTGGACATCCACGACAACCGCTTCGTGCTGGACAAGTCCGCCGTCGGCTGCACGGAGAAGTGCGACCGGATGGGGGTGCTGGCCAACTACGGCACCTATCCGGACTGGTCTCCCTACCAGGGCCATCGGGTGGCCGAGGCCATCACCGGGGCCCAGGGGAACCGCTGGCGGAACAACGTCTACCGCGGGACCTGGAAGTTCGTCGTCCACGACCCCAGTCGGGTGCTCGACGCCGAAGAGTGGCGGGGTGCTCCGTACCGGCAGGACGCGGGCAGCACCTTCCCGACGCGGGACGGTGGTTGAGGTGTCCGTGGACCGCACGCCGAAGGTCGTCGGCGTCGTGTGGGGGCTGTTGATCCTCAACACCCTCGGCTCCGCCGGCGCGGAGACCATCCTCCCGCTGCCCCGCTCCCTCATCCAGATGGTCACCATGGGCTCGCTGGTCGCCGCGTTCGCGCTGGCGCTCGTGGTCAACCCCCGGTTGCACTTCCGTCCCAGCTCCTACGTCTTCCTGCTCACCCTGCTGCTGGTGCTGAGCGTGGTCTCCAGCGCCAGCCTGGGATCGGGGTTCGGCGCGCTGTTCCGCTGTGCCCGGCTGGCCCTCTTCGTCGCCACCCTGTGGCTGCTCACCCGCTGGTGGGACGGCGGCCCCACGTTCGTCCGGCACCACATCCGGACGTACTTCGCGGTCCTCGGCTCGGTCGCCGTCGGTGCGGTCCTCTCGCCGGGTGCCGCCATGCCCGAGCTCTACGGGGGCCGGCTGGTCGGCGCGCTGTGGCCGCTCACCCCGCCGCAGATCGGCCAGTACGCCGCGGTGATCATCGGACTCTCGGTGCTGTTGGTGCTGGGCCACCGGACCAACAAGGGCAGCGCGGCCGTGGTGATCGTGCCGGCCCTCGTCCTGCTCGCGCTGACCCACACCCGCACCGCCACGCTCGGTCTGCTCATCGGGCTCGCCCTGGCGATCAGTTCGCTGATCCTCACCAGCGCCGCCGCCCGCCGGATCTTCGCCTGGGCGGTCCTGTGCGCCGCCGTGGCCGCGGTCGGGTTCGGCTCTGCGCTGCAGGCGTGGTTCCTGCGCGGGCAGAGCCGGGAGAACTTCGCCAGCCTGACCGGTCGGGCCAAGGTCTGGGACGCCCTGTTGTCGGCTCCCCGGACCACCTCGGAGGAGCTCTTCGGCATGGGGCTGGGCGACAAGTCGTTCGGCGGGCTGCCGATCGACAACAGTTGGCTGGCCGTCTACCACGAACAGGGCGTGCTGGGCATCGTCCTGGTGGCAACGGTGATCATCGTGCTGGGCGGCGTCGCACTGCTGCGGCCACCGTCGCTGTCGAGGGCCTGCGCGATCTTCCTGATCAGCTACTGCGCGATCGCGTCGTACACCGAGGCCGGGCTGGGCGACGCCTCGCCGTACCTGCTGCACCTGGCCGTGGCCGCCTCACTGCTGGCGGTACCCGCCACGGCCACGGTCCCCGCAACGCCCGAAGCCCCGCGGCCGAGCGTTCCGCGATGGGCCCGGAGATCGGAGGTGACCTGACCATGCACGTCCTCGTGGTGCACAACCGCTACGCCTCGGCGCAGCCGAGCGGGGAGAACAACGTCGTCGACCAGGAGGTGGCGCTGCTGCGCGGAGCCGGCCACCGGGTCGGGGTGTTCGAACGGCGCAGCGACGACATCGCCGGCCTGTCCCTGCGGGGCAAGGCCGCGCTTCCGCTGCTGGTGCCGTGGAACCCGGCGGTCCGCGCGGAGCTCTCCGCCCGGCTCCGGGCCGAGCGACCGGACGTGGTGCACGTGCACAACGTCTTCCCGCTGCTGTCGCCGGCGGTACTGGCCGCCTGCGCCGACGCCGGTGTCCCGGCCGTCGCCACGCTGCACAACTACACCCAGGTCTGTCCGCCCGGCACCCTGCAGCGGGACGGCCGGCCGTGCACCGCGTGCGTCGGCTCCACGCCGCTGCCCGCGGTCCGGCACGGCTGCTACCGGAACTCCCGGTTGGCGACCGTACCGCTCGCGGTCAGCCTGTCGGTCAACCGGCGGCGCTGGTGGTCCGGGGTGGAGCGGTTCTTCTGCATCTCGGCGGCGCAGCGCGACGTCCTGGTGCGGGCGGGCATGCCGGCCGCGCGGCTGACGGTGAAGCACAACTTCGTTCCCGACCCGGGTGCTTCCCGGGCGGGCGCCGGCGAGCACCTGCTCTACCTCGGTCGGCTCGCGGAGGCCAAGGGCGTGCGGCTGCTCATGGCCGCGTGGGACGAGATCGCCGCCGACGGCGGTGTGGGCGTACCGCTCGTGATCGCCGGCGCGGGGCCGCTGGAGCGAGAGGTCGCCGCCTGGGCGGCGGACCGGAGCGACGTGCGCTTCGTGGGCCTGTACGACCCCGCGGAGTGCCGGCAGGCCCTCGCGCGGTCGGTCGCGGTGGTGGCTCCCTCCACGTGGCTGGAGCCGTTCGGCCTGGTGATCGTGGAGGCGATGGCGGCGGGCGTGCCTGCCGTCGCTGCCGGTCACGGTGCCTTCGTCGAGCTGGTAGAGGACGGGGTGACCGGACTGCTGCACCGACCGGGCGAGACCGCCTCGCTCGTGTCCTGCCTGCGTCGGATCGCCACCGAGCCGGTCCGCAACCAGGAGATGGGGCGAGCGGCCCGGCTCCGCTACGAGCAGGGCTTCAGCCCGACCGTCGGGTTGGAGCGCCTGGTGAATGGCTACCGCACCGCGATCGCGGGGCGGTCCGGCGACGGGGACGACCCGTCGTCGCTAGGGGAGGAACGCACTGGCTCGCGGCGGGGACACCCGCGCGAGCGGGATGGGGGCAGTAGATGACACGATGCCGACTCTGCGGCTCGGCGGCGCTGGCGAGCGTCGTCGACCTGGGAGCGACGCCGCCGTGCGAGAGCTTTCTCGCCGCGGAGCAACTGGACCAGCCGGAAGCGACCTACCCGCTGCACCTGCGGGTCTGCACCGACTGCTGGCTCGCGCAGATCCCTCCGTTGATCACGCCGGAGGAGACGTTCACGCAGTACGCGTACTTCTCCTCCTATTCGACCTCCTGGGTGGAGCACGCGCGCACCTTCGTCACCGGTGCCGCGCAGCGGCTGGGCCTCGACGGCGACTCCTTCGTGGTCGAGGTCGCCAGCAACGACGGGTACCTGCTGAAGCACGTCGTGGACCGCGGGATCCGCTGCCTGGGCATCGAGCCCTCGGTGAACGTCGGGGCGGCGGCGCGGGAGGCGGGCGTGTCCACCCTGACGGCCTTCCTGGACCCGGACACCGGCGCCGCCGTCCGCGCCGAGCACGGTCCGGCGGACCTGGTCGTGGCCAACAACGTGTACGCGCACATCCCCGACGTGGTCGGGTTCACCCGGGGGCTGCGCGCCCTGGTGGCCGACGACGGTTGGGTCTCGATCGAGGTGCAGCACCTGCTGACCCTGATCGAGGAGAACCAGTACGACACGATCTACCACGAGCACTTCCAGTACTACACGGTCGCGTCCGCGATCCGGGCCCTGGCCAGTGGTGGACTCGCCCTGGTGGGCGTCGAGTTGCTTCCCACGCACGGCGGATCCATCCGTTTGTGGGCCCGGCCGGTCGAGGTGGCGGGCAAGCCGTCCGGCACGGTGTCCGAAGTGCTGGACCGGGAGAAGGCCGCCGGCCTGCAGGAACTGTCCGGGTACACGGAGTTCTCCACCCGGGTGGCCACGGTCCGCCGTGACCTGCTGAAGTTCCTCGTCGAGGCGGCCGAACGCGGCGAGACCGTGGTCGGCTACGGCGCCCCGGGCAAGGGCAACACCCTGCTCAACCACTGCGGCATCCGCCCCGACCTGCTTCCGTACACGGTCGACCGGAACCCCTACAAGCACGGCAGGTTCACCCCGGGAACCCGCATCCCGATCCTGCCTCCCGAGCAGATAGCCGCCGACCGGCCGGACTACGTCCTCGTCCTCCCCTGGAACCTGCGGGACGAGCTGGTCGAGCAGCTCTCCTTCGTGCACTCCTGGGGCGGCCGACTGGTCTTCCCCATCCCGGAACTGAGCATTGTCGAGGTCAAGTCATGAAGGTCGTACTGTTCTGCGGCGGCTACGGACTGCGCATGCGCAACGGAACCTCCGACGACGTGCCGAAGCCGATGGCGATGGTCGGCCCGAGGCCCCTGATCTGGCACGTCATGCGCTACTACGCCTCCTTCGGGCACACGGAGTTCATCCTCTGCCTCGGGTACGGGGCCGACCACATCAAGAACTTCTTCCTCAACTACGAGGAGACCACGTCCAACGACTTCGTGCTGCGGGGCGGGCGGACCGAGCTGCTGTCCACCGACATCGCCTCCTGGACGATCACCTTCGTGCAGACCGGCATCGAGTCCCCGATCGGCGAGCGCCTGCGTCGGGTGCGCCACCACCTGGACGGCGACGAGATGTTCCTCGCCAACTACGCCGACGTGCTCACCGACGCCCCGCTGCCGGAGATGATCGACCGGTTCGCCCGGAGCGACGTCGGTGCGTCGATGATGGTGGTGCCGCCGCAGTCCTCCTTCCACTGCGTGGACCTGGGCGAGGACGGCCTGGTGGGAGGCATCACTCCGGTGAGCGAACTGCCGCTGTGGGAGAACGGCGGCTACTTCGTGCTCCGCCAGGAGGTCTTCGACCACATACCGGAGAACGGGGACCTGGTCGCCGACGGGTGCGCCGAACTGGCCAAGCGCGGGCGGTTGATGGCGTACCAGCACCGCGGCTTCTGGAAGCCCACCGACACCGTCAAGGAGCGGGCCGCGCTCGACGAGGCCTACGCCCGGGGCGACCGGCCGTGGGCCGTGTGGGAGCGGGACGGCGCGGGGACGGGTGCGACCGGCCGCAGGGACGCTGCCGGAGCGAGGGCGTGATCCGGCTGGGGGCCGGGTCCCTGAACCGGATCGCCGCGGTGGGCGCGCACTGCGACGACCTCGCGATCGGCGCCGGTGGCACGCTGCTGACGCTGTGCCTCGCCCGTCCCGGCCTCCGGGTGGACGCGCTGGTCCTCTCCGGTGGCGGCAGCGAGCGGGAGGAGGAGGAGCGGGCCGCGCTCGCCGCCTTCTGTCCGGGAGCCGAACTACACCTGACCGTACTGAAGTTGCCGGACGGCCGGCTCCCGGCGCACTGGGAGGAGGCCAAGGCGGCGGTCGAGGAGCTGCGCGGGCGGACCGATCCGGACCTCGTGCTGGCCCCGCGCACCGACGACGCGCACCAGGACCACCGCGGCCTGGCGCAGTTGGTGCCCACGGCGTTCCGCGACCACCTGGTGCTCGGCTACGAGATCGTCAAGTGGGACGGGGACCTCGGCCGTCCGACGGCGTACCAGCCGCTGTCACCGGAGATCGCCGAACGCAAGGTGCACCTGTTGCAGGAGCACTACCCCTCGCAACGGCACCGTCCTTGGTACGACCGGGAAGCCTTCCTCGGGTTGGCCCGGATCCGCGGCATCGAAAGCCAGACGCGCTACGCCGAGGCGTTCGCCGTCACCAAACTCACTCTCGACCTGGGGGAATGAACCTTGCGCGTACTGCTGACCGGACACCAGGGCTACTTGGGCACCGTGATGGCGCCCGTGTTGACGGCCGCCGGGCACGAGGTCGTCGGGCTGGACTCCGGCCTGTTCGCCGACTGCGTGCTGGGCCCGCTGCCCGGGGACCCGCCGGGGGTCGTGGCGCCCCCCGGCGGAACGGAGCCGGGGACGCGGGGCGGGGTGGACCTGCGCGACGTCACGGCCGAGCAGGTGGCCGGGGTGGACGCCGTGATCCACCTGGCCGCCCTCTCCAACGACCCGCTGGGAGCACTGGCCCCGGACCTCACCTACGACATCAACCACCACGCGTCCGTCCGCTTGGCGCGGCTGGCCCGGGACGCCGGGGTGCGGCGCTTCCTGTACGCGTCGACCTGCTCGGTCTACGGTGCCGCCGGCGGCGACGCACTGGTGGCCGAGGACGCCCCCCTGCGCCCGGTGACGCCGTACGCGGAGTCCAAGGTCCGGGTGGAGGACGACCTCCACGCGCTCGCCGACGACGACTTCAGCCCCGTGTACATGCGCAATGCCACCGCCTTCGGCTACTCGCCCCGGCTGCGGGCGGACATCGTGCTGAACAACCTGGTGGGCCACGCGCTCCTGTCCGGCGAGGTGCTGGTGCTCTCCGACGGCACCCCCTGGCGTCCGCTGGTGCACGCCGCCGACATCGCACGGGCCTTCACGGCCGCACTGGTCGCACCGCGGGAGTCGGTGCACGACCGGGCGTTCAACATCGGCAGCGAGGCCAACAACGTCACGGTCGCCGAGATCGCCGAGCAGGTCGCCGAGGCGGTGCCCGGTTCGCGGGTCGTGATCACCGGGGAGACCGGTGCCGATCCACGGTCGTACCGGGTGGACTTCTCCCGCTTCCGGGCCGCGGTACCGGGCTTCGACTGCGAGTGGACGGTGAAGCGGGGCGCCCTCGAACTCGCCGACGCCTACCGCAAGCACGGGCTGACCCGGGAGTCCTTCGAGCAGCGCTTCACCCGGCTCGCCGTGCTGCGCGCCGCGTCCGAGGCCGGTGCCGTCGACGACACCCTGCGGTGGCGCCGATGACCGTGGCGGGCGAGGAGATGCACGCTCTGGTGGAGCGCTTGTACCCGCTGTGCCGGAGCATCACCGGCGACGGAGTGCGCGCCACCCTGGAGATCATCGGCGAGTACGTGCCGCTGCAGGTGCACGAGGTGCCGACCGGCACCCAGGTGCTCGACTGGACGGTGCCGCAGGAGTGGAACATCCGGGACGCCTACGTCGCCGATGCCACCGGCCGGCGGGTCGTCGACTTCGCCGCGTCCAACCTGCACGTGCTCGGCTACAGCGTGCCGGTGGCGGCGACCGTGCCGCTGACCGAGCTGCGCGCACACCTGCACACCCTGCCGGACCGTCCGAGCTGGGTGCCGTACCGCACCAGCTACTACAAGCCCGACTGGGGGTTCTGCCTGTCCCAGGAGACCCTGGACTCCCTTCCGGACGGCGACTACGAGGTGCGGATCGACTCCACCCTCGCCGACGGCCACCTCACCTACGCCGAGCACGTGGTGCCCGGTCAGGTCGCCGACGAGGTGATCGTCTCCTGTCACGTCTGTCACCCGTCCCTGGCCAACGACAACCTGGCCGGCATCGCGGTGGCGACGTTCCTGGCCCGGGCACTGGCGGAGCAGACGCCCTGGTACACCTACCGGTTCCTGTTCGCCCCCGGGACCATCGGGGCGATCACCTGGCTGGCCCGCAACGCGGACCGGGTGGAGAAGGCGTCCCCCGGTCACGGGGGTTCCCCCGGGCCGGCGGAGCCGGGCGCCGGGGAGGGGCCGAGCACGGGAGGAAGGGTCCGGCACGGTCTGGTGCTGGCCTGTGCCGGCGACCGGGGCCGGCTGACGTACAAGCGGAGCAGGCGCGGTGACGCGGAGATCGACCGGGTGATGAGCCATGTGCTGAGCGCCTCGGAACGCCCGCACCACATCACCGGGTTCACCCCGTACGGCTATGACGAGCGGCAGTTCTGCTCGCCGGGGTTCGACCTCGGCGTGGGCTCGCTCAGCAGGACGCCGTACGCCGGCTACCCCGAGTACCACACGTCGGCCGACAACCCGGACTTCGTCTCTCCGGAGGCGATGGCCGACACGCTGGCCCTCTGCCGCGAGGCGTTCGCCGTACTGGACCGGAACCGGCGGTACGTCAACCTCAGCCCTTACGGCGAGCCTCAGCTGGGGCGACGCGGCCTGTACGAGTCGCTCGGCGGTCGGAGCGATGCGAAGCAGGCCCAGATGGCCATGCTCTGGGTGCTCAACCTCTCCGACGGCGAACACGACCTGCTGGACGTGGCCGAGCGGTCCGGGCTGCCGTTCGACGCCGTCGCCGCGGCGGCCGATGCCCTGCGGGGCGCCGGATTGATCAAGGCATGACGCCGATGACCACCGGAGGGGAGGAGACGACGGCACCGGCGCCCCCGGACGGCCGCGCCCGCCGGAGCGCCAAACGGGCCGTCGTCGGCCGGTTGTCCTGGGGGCTGGCCGACCAGGCGGCCTCCAGCATGACCAACTTCGCCGTGGGGATCTACGTCGCACGCTCGCTCGGGCTGGCCGCCTTCGGGGTGTTCAGCCTGGCGTGGGTCACCTACGGCGTGGTGCTCAGCGTCTCCCGCGGGGTGGCCACCGACCCGCTGGTGGTGCGCTTCAGCGGCGTGCCGGACGCCTCCTGGCGCGGGGCGGTGGCCCGTTCGTCGGGCACCGCCCTCGGGGCGGGCACCGCCATCGGCGCGGTGAGCCTGTTGGCCGGACTGGTTCTCGGTGGCCCGGTGGGGTCCGCGTTCGCCTGCCTCGGCGTCGTGCTGCCGGGACTGTTGTTGCAGGACGCCTGGCGCTACTCGTTCTTCGCGGCCGGTACGGGACGGAAAGCGTTCGTCAACGACCTCGTGTGGGGCGCCGCGCTGGTCCCGGCGATGGTGGTGGCGGCCCGCGTGGGCAGCGTGCCCGCCTTCGTCCTCGCCTGGGGTGCGTCGGCAGCGGTGGCCGCGGCGTACGGCTGCTTGCAGTCCGGGATCCGGCCCCGTCTGGGCGGTGCACGCGCATGGCTGCGCACGCACCGCGACCTCGGTTACCGGTACCTGGTGGAGAACGTCAGCACCAGCGGTGCGGGCCAGTTGCGGGCGTACGGACTCGGCGCGATCGTCGGGGTCGGCGCGGTGGGCGCGGTCCGGGGCGCCGAGCTCCTGCTCGGCCCGTTCCTCGCCGTGCTGATGGGGCTGTCGCTGGTCACCGTCGCGGAGGCCGCACGGGTGCTGCGGCAGGCCCCGCACCGACTGGGCCCGTTCTGCCTGTTGTTGGGCGGCGGGCAGGCCGTCGCCGCGCTGCTCTGGGGGGCGGCGCTGCTCCTGGTGCCGGACCGCGCCGGCGAGTTGGTGCTCGGCGATGTCTGGCAGTCCGCCTCCGAGCTCATCGTGCCGGCCACGCTCGGCGTCGCGGGCGCCGGCCTCGGAACCGGCGCGGCGGCCGGGTTGCGCGCGCTCGCCGCGGCCCGGCGCAGTCTGCGCAGCCAGCTGTTCGCCTCCGCCTGTTACGTCATCGGTGGGCTCGGCGGGGCGGCCGTGGCCGGCACGGTCGGCTCGGCCTGGGGCGTCGCCGCCGCGACCGTCAGCGGCTCGGCCGTGTGGTGGCTGCAACTGCGGTCCGCCCTGCGCGAGAACCACCGCAATCCCATCAGTGAAGTGAGGACGTCATGACCGCCCTGCCCCGGCTGAGCATCGGCCTGCCCGTGTACAACGGCGAGGAGTACCTCGCCGAGTCGTTGGACGCCCTGCTCGGCCAGACCTACGAGGACTTCGAGCTGGTCATCTCCGACAACGCCTCGACCGACGGGACCCAGGACATCTGTCGCCGGTACGCCGCACGGGACCGGCGCATCCGCTACCTCCGACTGCCCCGGAACATCGGTGCCGCGCCGAACCACAACCACGTGTTCGCCGAGTGCCGCGGTGAGCTGTTCAAGTGGGCCTCGCACGACGATCTGTACGCCAGGAACCTGCTGGAGCGCTGCGTGCAGGCGCTGGACGAACGGCCGGACGTGATCCTCGCGCACAGCGGCCAGGCGGTCATCGACGGCGACGGCCGGGTGAAGGTCCCCTACGAGTACGGGCTCGCCACCGACTCCCCGTACGCCCCGGAGCGCTTCCGCAGCCTGCTGTTCGAGCCCGGTGGGGACGACTTCTACGGGGTGATGCGGGCCGACGTGCTGCGCCGGGTGAAGCCCCACGACAGCTACCACCACGCGGACCGCACCTTCGTCGCCGAGATCACCCTGCACGGTCCCTTCCACCAGGTGCCGGAGCTGTTGTACTTCCGGCGCGACCACCCCACCCGTGCCGAGCGGGCGAACCCGAGCAAGCGCGCCCGGTGCGTCAACCTGGACCCGCGCCGGGCCGGGCCGCTGCACCCGACGCCCCGGCTGCTCGCCGAGTACGTCTGGGGCTTCGTCGCGGCGGTCCGGCGGGCGCCGCTGTCCGCGGCCGACCGGCGCGCGTGCTTCCGCCACCTGTCCGCCTGGATGACCAGTCGGGTCCGGCCGGGTGCCGGCGAGCGGGTCGAGGACCGCGCGCCGGTCGTCCCGGACCGGCTCGCCGTCTCCGTCGACGCCCTCGTCGCCGGCCGCGAGGGGAGGCAGGCGTGAAGCCCTCGGGCGGGTCACCGGTGCGGGTCGGGGTGTTCGGCCTGCTCGGCTCCGGCAACCTCGGCAACGACGGTTCCCTCGAAGCGGTGCTCGGGTACCTCCGGCGGGAGCACCCGGGAGCGGTCGTGGACGCCTTCTGCGGGGGGCCGGAGGTCGTCGGGGCCCGGTACGGGATCCCCGCGACGCGGCTGCACTGGTACCGCGGGGAGTACCGGACCGCGTCGCGTGCGGGCGCGGTCGTGTCGAAGGGCCTGGGCAAACTCGTGGACGCCGTCCGCACCGCCGCCTGGGTGCGCCGGCACGACGTGGTGATCGTGCCGGGCATGGGAGTCCTGGAGGCCACCCTGCCGCTGCGGCCGTGGGGCTTCCCGTACGCGCTGTTCCTGCTCTGCGCGAGCGGCCGGTTGGTCGGCACCAGGGTGGCGCTGGTCGGCGTCGGCGCCGCCCCGATCGGCAACCGGCCCACCCGGGCCCTGGTGCGCTGGTCGGCGCGGCTGGCCGCCTACCGGTCCTACCGGGACGCCCTGTCCCGGGACGCGATGCGGGCGATGGGCGTGGACACCGGACGCGACGGGGTCTACCCGGACCTCGCCTTCGGCCTGCCGGCGCCGCCGGCGGGGGCCCCCTCGGACCCACCGGGCCCGGTCTGCGTCGGCGTGATGGACTTCCACGGCGGCAACGACGACCGCGCCCGGTCCGAGGAGATCAACCGGCGCTACCTGGACGGGACGACCCGTTTCGTGCGCGCCCTGGTCGAGGACGGCAGGTCGGTCCGGCTGCTCATCGGCGACCGGGTCGACGAGCAGGTGGTCTCCGCGATCCTCGACGCGGTGGACTCACCGCTGGTCACCGCTGCGGGGGCGACCTCGCTGGCCGAGCTGATGAAGGAGGCCGCGGCGGCCGAGACCGTGGTGGCGACCCGGTACCACAACCTGGTCTGCGCGCTGAAGGTCGGCACGCCGACGCTCGCGCTCAGTTACGCGGCGAAGAGCGACGCGCTCATGGCCCGGATGGGACTGGAGGCGTACTGCCACCCGGCCCGCGAGGTCGACGCCGACCGGCTGCTCGAACGGTTCCGGGAGCTGGAGCAGCGGTCGGCGGAACTACGACGGACCCTCGCCGAGCGGAACCTGATCGCCACCCGGCAACTGGAGCAGCAGTTCACCGCCTTGACCTCGTCCCTGTTCCCGACGACCGACCACACCCCTGCCCACGCCCTGCGGGAGACTCCGTGAAAGCCATCGACGTCCCGGCGATCGCCGGCGCGTACCTGTTCGAACCGACGCCGCACACCGACGAACGCGGCTCCTTCTGCCGCACCTTCGACGCCGATGTGGTCCGCTCGGTGGGCCTCGACCCGAACGCCTTCGTCCAGGACAGCCTGTCCCGTTCGGTCCGGGGCGTGCTGCGCGGCCTCCACCTCCGTTCCGGCGCCGGCGAGGCCAAGCTGGTGCGGTGCTCGTACGGAAAGGTCTTCGACGTCGTCGTGGACCTGCGCCCGGACTCGCCGACCTACCGCAACCTGGCCTCCTTCGAGCTGTCCGGCGAGACGCAGGTGACCCTGTACGTCCCGGCCGGGTGCGCGCACGGCTTCCAGGCCCTGACCGAAACCGCCGACGTCTCGTACCGGATCGACCGCCCGCACGATCCGACCGAGGACGTGACGATCGCCTTCGACGACCCGGAGCTCGCCGTCCCGTGGCCGCTGCCGGTCACGGCGACGTCCCGGCGGGACCGGGAGGCTCCCGGCCTCGCCGAGGTCCTGCGGCAGAGGAAGGGCTGAGGTCACCATGGACGCCGAAGACACCACGGAGTTCCTGCTGCCCCGGTCGCGGGCGGCGAACGAGCGGCTGCACGCCCTGGTCCCGGGGGGCGCGCACACCTATGCCAAGGGCGACGACCAGTACCCCGAGGCCCTGGCACCGGTCATCAGCCACGGCCGCGGCGCCCACGTGTGGGACGTCGACGGCAACCGGTACGTCGAGTACGGCTCCGGTCTGCGGTCGGTCAGCCTCGGCCACGCCCACCCGCGCGTGACCGAGGCGGTGCGACGCGAACTCGACCGGGGCAGCAACTTCGTCCGGCCGTCCATCGTGGAGGTCGAGGCGGCGGAACGCTTCCTGGCCACGGTGCCGACCGCGGAGATGGTGAAGTTCGCGAAGAACGGCTCGGACGCCACCACCGCAGCGGTGCGACTCGCCCGCGCCGCCACCGGGCGTCCACGGGTCGCCCTCTGCGCCGACCACCCGTTCTTCTCCGTCGACGACTGGTTCATCGGCACCACGCCGATGTCCGCCGGCGTTCCGGCGGCGACCGACGAGCTCACCGTGACGTTCCCCTACGGGGACCTGGCCGCCACGGAGGAGTTGCTCTGCCGCCACCGGGACGAGATCGCCTGCCTGATCCTGGAACCCGCCACCCACACCGACCCACCGGCCGGTTACCTGGCCGGCCTGCGCGAACTGGCCGACCGGCACGGCTGCGTCCTGGTCTTCGACGAGATGATCACGGGCTTCCGTTGGTCCGAGGCGGGCGCCCAGGGCTTGTACGGCGTCGTCCCCGACCTCTCCACGTTCGGCAAGGCGCTGGGCAACGGGTTCGCCGTCTCCGCGCTGGCCGGGCGCCGGGAGCTGATGGAGCGGGGCGGGCTGCGCCACTCCGACGAGCGGGTGTTCCTGCTGTCGACCACGCACGGTGCGGAGACCCACTCGCTGGCAGCGGCGATGGCCGTGCTCACCACCTACGTCGAAGAGGGCGTCACCGCGCGGCTGCACGCCCTCGGCGAGCGGTTGGCCGCCGGCGTCCGCGAGGCGGCGGCCGGCATGGGCGTCGGCGACCACCTGGTCCTGCGGGGACGGGCCAGCAATCTGGTCTTCGCCACCCTCGACGAGAACCGGCAGCCGTCCCAGCAGTACCGCACGCTGTTCCTGCGCCGCCTGCTCGCGGGCGGGGTGCTGGCCCCTTCGTTCGTGGTGAGCAGCGCTCTCAGCGAGGCCGACGTGGACCACACCGTCGACGTGGTGGCCCAGGCCTGTGCGGTGTACCGGAAGGCACTCGACGCCTCCGACCCGACGCCCTGGATGGGCGGGCGACCCGTGAAGCCCGTGTTCCGCCGCTTGGCGTGACGGGGGGGACGGCGTCAACCGCGCTCCTGTCGAACGGAGGTGGACGCGCGGGCTGCCGCACGGTCGGCCGTGCGGTCGGCCGTGCGGTCGGCCGTGCGGTCGGCCGTGCGGTCGGCCGTGCGGTCGACCAGCCACGCGATCACCGGCACCACCGCCAGGGCGGTGCACCCGCCGCCGAGCACGTCGGTCGGGTAGTGCGCGCCGAGGAGGACCTGTGCCCAGCCCATGGCGGCGCCGGCGAGCAGCGCCGGGGCGAGCACGAGTGCCGTGCCGGCCGGCCTCCCGGGGCCGAGCCGGCCGGTCACGAGGAGGGCGGTCACCAGGGCGAGCGCGGTGAGGAAGGCGGTGTGGCCACTGGGGTAGGACAGGTGCTCGCCGTGGATGGTGCGTCCCACCAGGGGTTTCAGCAGCGTCGTGGTCGCCACGGCCGCGGCGGGTCCGGCCACGACGAGCGCTGCTGCCCGGGGACGCCGTAACGAGAGGCAGCCCGCCACCACGACCGCGACCAGCACCGCCGCCCCCAGGGGCTCCCCCGAGAAGTCCATGGCCCGGGCGGCGTAGCGCCAACGGGGCCCGGCGTCTTCGACCGCCGCCCAGATCCGTGCGTCGACCGTGGTGGGCCCGCTGTCCCCGGCGTACAGGATCCCGAGGGCGAGGACCACCAGCGCGGCGAGCACGGCGGTCCCCCCGAGCGCCGCGCGGAGCGACGGGGGGAGCACCGCGCGCGCCCGTCGGTCGGGCACGCCCCCGCCCCGTTCGGTGTGGGGTGGGTCGGCGACGGTGGGCGACGTGCCCTTCGCGTCCTGCTGTTGCCCGCTCGCCGCCACCGATTCCCCCGTCGTGTCCGGCACGGCCCTCCGGGACCGCCAGCACCCGTGGTCCCGAAGCCGCCTGCTGCCCGTCCGTACGGGCCGGGGCACCGGATGCCCCTGCCCTTCGACGAGCCTAGCCAACGGGTCCGGCGCGCCGCCGAGGATCCCGGAAGGCCGGTGCGTCCGCGCTCCGCACCTCCTGGGGCCGGACCGGCGCTCCGGGGCGGAGCGGCAGGGCGACGGCACCGTCGCGGCGGGGTGCCGCGACGGCCCTTCCCGGGGGCTTCGGCCCGGGGTCACCCGGTGCTTCCGCTCAGAACTGCTCGACGAAGTAGGGCTCCACGGTCATCGAACCGTTCCCCCGGGCTCCCCGACGGACCCCGTTGTCGGCACGGGCCAGCGTGTACCAGGAGTCGACGTAGTCGTCGTCGTCCGTCCACCAACTGTCGGGCATGGCGTCCAGGACGGCGCTCACCAACGGGATGTAGGCGCCCTGGTCGGTCACCGTCAGGAGGACCGCCGCGATCGCCTTCGCCAGATCGCGGTAGTTGGTGCCGTCGTCGTCCTCCATCATCACGGCGTCGGCCAGGTTGTACTTGTACAGCGACCAGTTCACCAGCACCTGGTTGGGGTGGTACGTGACGCCGTCGTCGTCGAGGTAGGGCATGTCGACCGGATCGACCCGCACCTTCCCGTCCTGGCCGAAGCCGGTGACGAGGGTGTAGATCTCGGCGTCGCCCTTGGTCCAGGGCTCCTCGTCGTCCGAGAGGCGGACCGAAGTGATGCGGGTGGTCCAGAAGCCCGAAGCAGCCGCGGCCGACGGCGCGGACGTGAGCGGAGACACGGTGGTCGGTGCCGATCCGGTTTCCGTCGCGGAGGTCAGTCCGTAGCGGCCGAGTTGTTCCTTGAGCACGTCGATCCCGGCGGACAGGGCCTTCGCACCGTCGATGTCGATGACGTAGACGGGTCGGCGGGGCGGCGTGCGGGCGTCGAGCAGGTGGACGGCGCCACGGCTGTCGTAGGCCCTGACGGTGCGGGCCTCGTCGTCGGAGGCGACCACGGCGACCCACGGAACGACGTCCTCGGTCAGTGCCGTGCGCATGGCGTCCGTGCCGAGCCGGAGCGTCAGCAGCGGGCCCACCTGCGCGTCGAGGCCCTTGGCCTCGACGATGCGGCGATCGGCTTCGGCCAGTCGGGGCTGCAGTCGCCGGTTGGCCGTGCCGGCGAGCTCGGTCACCGGGACCTCTCCCGAGGCGAGGACCGCGCGGCGCACGTGCGCCCGCCAGGTGGCGTCGGCGAGCGAACCGGCGAGGTCGCGTGCCGCCAGGTCTTCCGCCGCGGCCACTTCGGAGGCGTGGGTCGGGGTCGGGGCGGCGACTGCCGGGGCGCTGTTCACGACCTGACCGCCCGACAGGGTCAGGACTAACGCGAGGAGGGAGACGACGACGCCGCGGCGTCCTGGGGGGTGGTGTCTCACGCGACTCGGCCCTTCTGGGATGTTGGACACGGGACTTCGACGGGGTGGGATCGGGCGGTGCGCCCGCACCCCGTGGACACCGGGGCGCATGGGTGTCCGTGGCAAGCATCGCCCCGCAGGGGACCCCACACAAGACGAGTACATGACAAATCCTTGAAGTTCGACACCGCCTCCCACTCCTCGCCACCCGCACCCCGCCGCCGCCCTCGACGGGCGGAAGGGGCGCGGGTGGCGACCCGGCCGGCCCGGACACGGGGGCGCCCGGGAGGCCGCGACGGGGAACCGGAGGGCGAGGTCCGCCCGGGACCACGGCGCCGCATGACCGGGCGACATAAACAGATGTGCGATTGTCGGTCACGCGTGATAGTCACTACACCCACGGAATGCAGTGATCATCGGTCATCCCGTCCGAAACGCTGCAAGGGGTGGGGACATGGCGTTGCTCCGTGACTGGGGGCCTGCGCTGGAGAAGTGGACGACGAAGGTGGTCCCGCGCGTCGACAAGGACCAGGGGGATCCCGCGGCGAGGCGCGTCCGCGCAGCCGCGAAGGCCGCGGACTGGGCCACCGTGCGGGCCGAGCTCGAAGCGAGGCCCGAGAGCGAGGACCGCACGGGACTGCTGTGGGCCGTGGGCGATGTCGCCGGGGTGGAGCGGTGGATCGTCGAGGTCCTGGAGGCGGAGCCGGAATCTCCGCTCCCCCGCCTGGTCGCCGGGATCCGCTACCTCAGCTGGGGCTGGGAAGCGCGCACCAGCGCCTTCGCCAAGGACGTCTCCCGCGAACAGTTCGAGCTGTTCCACTCCCGGCTCGCCTCCGCGGAGAAGTGGCTGTACGAGGTGGCCGAGCGCGAGCCCGGCTGGATCTCGCCCTGGTACGCCCTGCAGGTCACCGGCCGGGGCCTCCAGGTCGAACCGGACGTCGCACGCCGCCGCTTCGAGGCGACCGTGCGCCGCGCCCCGCACCACCTGGGAGCGCACCAGCAACGGCTGCAGCACCTGTGCGCGAAGTGGAGCGGCTCGCACGAGCAGATGCACGCCTTCGCCCGCGAGTCCGCCTTCGGCGCGCCCGCCGGTACGCTGCTCGGCCAACTCGTCGCCACGGCGCATCTGGAGCACTGGCTCGCCCTCAACCCCGAAGAGGACTTCGGCTACATGCGGAGCCCGGCGGTGCGCGCCTCCCTGCGCGAGGCGGCCGACCACTCCCTTCGCCATCCGGACTTCGTCCGGGGCCCCGGCTGGATCCAGGTCTACAACACCTTCGCCATGGCCTTCTCACTGGCCGACGAGGACCGCTCCGCACAGGAGTGCTTCCGGGCGCTCGGGGGGCGGGTCACCGAGTTCCCCTGGTACTACCTCAACGGTGCCGATCCGGCAAAGGCCTTCCGACAGCTCCGCTCCTCCTCGGCCTGATCGGCCGATCGCGCCCACCCCCGTTCACACCCCGCCCGCGCCCTCCGGCGCGGGCGCGCCCCGAAGGACTGCGCCCGGTGTCCCCTTCCGAGACCTCACACACCTTCCAGGTCGACCTGCGCGGCCTGGTCGACCTGCTCTCCCACCACCTCTACTCCAGCCCCCGCGTGTACCTGCGCGAACTGCTGCAGAACGCCGTCGACGCCATCACCGCCCGACAGGCACTGGAGCCGGGCGCGGCCGGGACGATCACCGTGCGCACCGGGGAGACCCTCACCGTCACGGACACCGGCATCGGGTTGACCGAAGCCGACGTCCACCGGTTCCTCGCCACCATCGGGCGGAGCTCCAAGCGGACCGCCGGGGGCACCCTCGACGGTGCGGGACTCGACGCCGCACGCGGGGAGTTCATCGGCCAGTTCGGCATCGGCCTGCTCGCCTGTTTCGTCGTCGCCGACGAGATCACCGTGCTGAGCCGATCCGCAGCCGACCCCGCCGCGCCCACCGTCGAGTGGCGGGGTCACTCCGACGGCCGCTACACCATCCGTACCCTGCCCTCCGCCACGCTGCCCGAGCCGGGCACCACCGTGCGGCTCGTGCCACGCGTCGACAACGCCGAGTGGACCGAACCGGATCGGGTCATCGCCCTCGCCCGGCACTACGGCAGCCTCCTGCGGCACGAGGTCACCGTCGTCGACCCGCGCGGCGAGGACCACCGGGTCAACGAGGCGCCGCCGTGGGAACGGACCCACCGCTCCCCCCTGGCCCGGCGCGAGGCGCTCACCGCGCACTGCCGCGAGGTCTTCGACTTCACCCCGCTCGACGCCATCGAGCTGGACCTGCCGGCGGCGGGCCTCCGAGGGGTCGCCTACGTCCTGCCGACCGCGGTGAGCCCGGCCCAGCGCGCCGGACACCGCGTCCACCTCAAGGGCATGCTGCTCACCGATCAGGCCCCCGAACTGCTCCCCGAGTGGGCGTTCTTCGTGCGCTGCGTCGTCGACACCACGAGCCTGCGACCGACCGCCTCCCGGGAGTCGCTGTACGAGGACGGCACCCTGTCCGCCGTACGGGACGCCCTGGGCGACCGGATCCGGGACTGGCTGACCGGCCTCGCCGCCAGCGATCCGGCCCTGCTGCACCGCTTCATCGACACCCACCACCTCGCGGTCAAGGCGCTCGCCCGCTACGACGACGAACTGCTGCGCATCGTGCTGCCCTGGCTGCCGTTCGAGACGACCGACGGCAACGTCACCCTGGAGGAGTTCACACGGAACCACCCCGCGCTCCTCGTGACGCGCAGCGTCGAGGAGTTCCGCCAGGTCGCGCCGATCGCCTCGGCCGCCGGGCTGGGCGTCGTCAACGGCGGCTACACCTACGACCGCGACCTCGTTCACCGGCTGCCCGAAATCCGCCCGGGCACCTCCGTCACCGATCTCGATCCGAGCACCGTGACCGCCCACCTCGACGCCGTCGATCCGGGCGCCGAGCTGCGTGCTGCCGCGTTCCTGGCCGTCGCCCGCGAGACGATCGGGGCCCACGACTGTGACGTCGTGCTCCGGGACTTCCAGCCGGTCACCGCCCCCGCGCTGCTGCTCGACAACCGCGAGGCGCGTCACGAGCGCACCCGGTCGAACCTCGCGGCGGAGAGCGACGGGCTGTGGGCCGACATCCTCGGCTCCCTGCGCGACGAGACCCCGCGCGCCCAGCTCGTCCTCAACCACCTCAACCCCTTGGTCCGGCAGGCCCTCACCATCGGTGAACGCGGCCTCGCCGTCACCACCGCCGAGGCGCTCTACGGCCAGGCGCTGTTGCTCAGCAGGCGACCGCTGCGCGCGAGTGAGAGCGCCCTGCTCAACCGGGCCTTCATCGGCCTGCTGACCCACGCCATGCACCACCCCGGCACGGCGGCCCCCGGATCCGAGCCCCAGAAGGAACTGTAGATGCTGGACACCCCCGAGGCCGTGGTCGAGGCGCTCCGCGAGAACCACGAGCGCCCCCACGGTCTGGCACGCACCGTCACCGCCGAGGAACTCGTCGAGGCCGCGGAGGCCTTCGAGAAGTCCGACGTGCTCGTCACGGCCCTGCTCGAACTGATGACCTCGTACGAGTTCACCGGCGAGCACCGCAAGTCGCCGGTGGTCTTCGCCCGTCTGCTGAAGCTGTGGGACGACTCCCCCGACTCCTTCAGCCCGTGGGAGGCCCACCAGGTCTTCTGGCGCTTCAAGTGGGTGACGACCTCCCTGCTGCAGGTGCCGGACATTCCGTTGGCGACCGTGCGGGGCTGGATCGACCGGATGCGGTCCCGCTACGAGGAGGCGGGCCACGGTCCGCAGCCCGTCGCCGCCATGTCCTACCACCTCGCGCACCACACCGGAGCGGGCGTCGCCGACGCCTACGACCTCTGGGCGACCCGGCCCCGCACGGAGCTCAGCGACTGCGAGGCCTGCGAGACCCGGCACCACGCCCGGCACCAGGTGAACGGCGGCCATGACGCGGCGGCCCTGGACGCGTGGCGGCCGGTCCTCGAAGGGAACCAGCACTGCAGCGAGGAACCCCAGATGAGCCAGGCCTTCGCCCTGCTCCCGCTGCTGCGCTCCGGCCGCACGGACGAGGCCCGTTCCCACCACCTCGCCGGCTACCGCAAGGTGCGGGGGAACCCGGGCATGCAGGACGAGGTGGGCCTGCACCTGGAGTTCTGCGCGCTCTCCCGCAACGAGGGCCGGGGCCTGGAAATCCTCGCAGAGAACCGTTCCCTCTTCGAGGCGACCGGCGCTCCGCTCTCCCACCTCGGCTTCCTCGTCGGCGTCGAAGTGCTCCTCGCCCACCTCGTCGAGAACGGCCACGGGGAGACCCCGGTGGCAGGACCGGCCGGTCGCCCGTGGACGGCCGACGCGCTCCTCGCCCACGTCCGCTCCGAGGCCGACCCGCTCGCCGCCGCCTTCGACGCGCGCAACGGCACGGACGCCGTCGGCGGGGACCGCAGGGCACGGCTCGCGCGGCGCCCCCTGCTCGACGAGCCGTTGCCCCTCGGTCTGCGCGCCTCCACCGCGACGCGCACCGTCGCATCGGCATCGGCGTTCACGTCCTCGTCCTCGACGACTGCCGCCCGGATCGAAGTGCCCGAGGACTTCGCCGCACTCGTGCGGGAAGCCCGCCGGATGGCGCTGAGCGGCCACCCCGGCGACGCCCGGCTCTGGACCCGGATCGCCGAGCGCCTCGCCGACGGCACCGCTCCGCACGACGGGGCCTCCGGCCCCGAGGACCTCCTCCGGGCCGAGCTCGCCGAGCACCGCGCACAACAGTTCTCCTTGGACGACCGCCATGCGGAGAGCACCGCCGAGGCCACTGCGGCCGTCGAACTCTACGAGCGGCTCCAGATGCCCTGGCACGCGCTCTCGGGCAGGGCCCGCACCCTCGCCTGGACCTTGCTCCCGCGCGGCGCGGAGAGCGAGCGGCCGGACCGGGCCGCGGTCCGGGCAGGGCTGGACGAGGCCCTGCTGGCAGCGGAGAAGCTGCAGGCCGAGGTCCCCTTCGAGGGCGCTGCCCTCGGGGACGGGGAAGCGGCCCTCGGGGACGACCTGCACGCCGAGCGCACCCTGGCGTACCTCTCCGTCCTCTACTCCGACGCCTTCGCGACCTACCGGGACGTGATCGGCGCGCTGAGCACGGACGGGCAGGGGACCGAGGAGGCGGGCGCGCCGTCGGCGACCGACCAGGGCTCCGGAGCGGCGGACGTCGAGCGGCTCACGGAGCGGTTCGAGGCGAGTGCCGGACGGCTGCACACCGAGGCGGAGCGCCTCGGGTTCCCGCACCACATCGCCAACGCCCGGCAGTTCCGCGCGGACCTGGCGGGTCGTCTCGGCGACGTGGCCGGCGCCGAGCGGGAGCTCCGTGCGGCCCTCCGGGACGTCGAGGCTGCCGAACGGCCCTGGCGCCGGCCGCGTCCGAGCGCGTTCCTCGCACAGATCCTGCTGTCCAAGGGGGAAACCGAGGAGGCCGCGGAACTGCTCCACGGCGCCATCGCCGATGCCGTCGCGCACGACGACGCCTCCTTCGCGCTCGCCCCGACGTACCTCCTCCTCGGCCATGCCTCCGTGCACCTCGGGGACCCGGGCGGCGCGGTCCGCCACCTCTCCGAGGCGGCGGCGCGGTTCGACCAGGACGGGGAAGCCGCCGAGGCGACGGACGCGCGGCTCCAGTTGGCCGACGTGCTCGCCCGCTCCGGGCAACAGGCCGATGCCGTCGCCGTCCTGGAGTCCGTCCTCGCCGATGGGGCCCTGCCGGACGTGGACCAGCGGATGCTGGCCCAGGCCCGTCTGACCCTCGGACGCGGCCTGCGCGAACTGGAGGAGTATCTTCCGGCCGCGGAGCAGTTGCTGCGCCTCGCGGACACCGTGGCGAGCTGGCCGGAGGAGGACCGCGCGGTCCTCACCCTGGTGGCGGCGGAGGCGGCGACCACCCTGGCCATGGCCGACCGCTGGGACGCGGCGGAGACCGCGTACGAGCGGGCCGTCGCCTCCCACGCCCAGTCGCCGAACACGGGGATCATCGCCCTGATGATGCGCGAGTTCGCACGGCTCACCCTCGCCACGCGGGGGGCCGACGGGGTCGACGCGGCCCTGGACCACCTGGCCCGCGCCGAGGCGGCCCTGGCCGCCCCGCCGGAGGACGGGGACGACTTCACGGCCTGGTACGAGCGCGGCGAGATCCACTACCGGCGCGCCCTCGTCCTGGCGGAAGCCGGTCGTTTCGACGAGGCCATGGTCCAGGCGGAGGCGGCGATCTCCGCGCACGAAGAGGGCGGCGAGCACGGCGAGGTTCCGCGTGCCGAGGCCGTCCGCATCGCAGCGCTGATCGAGTGCAACGGCCTGGAGCGACGGCAGGAGGCCGTCGTCCGGCTGAACGGGGCAGCGGCCCGTTGCCGCACGGCGGGTCTCGAGGAGGCGGCCCGCATCCTCGACGCGCTGCGGCAGGAGTTCCTCTCGCGCTGACGCCCGGAGGGGACGACGTCCCGAGACGGGCCGTCCGGCACGCCGTCCCCTCCGCTTCCTCCCGGCCACCCGCCCTCCGCTTCGGGAGCCGTGCACCGACGGCGGCGGGACGGGACGGCCGGAGCGGACGCACGGACGGGCGGCCGGTGGTGCGCCGCGGTCGCGCGGTGTCACCGGGTGGGCGGGAGGCGGGCGGCGAGCACCGCGATGTCGTCGTCGGCGGAGGTCGGCACCAGGTGGGTGAGGAGGGCGTCGCACAGCCGGTCCAGGGAGGAACTGGGCTGCCCGAGGAGATCGACGAGCTCGGTGAGCCGGTCGTCGATGTCGCTGCCCCGGGCTTCGACGAGCCCGTCGGTGTACAGCAGCAGGGTGCTGCCCGGTTCGAAGGTGGACTCGGTCGTGGTGAAGGGCGCGCCGCCGACGCCGAGCGGCAGACCGGCGGGTAGGTCGAGGAGGCGGGCGGTGCCGTCGGGTTCCACCAGCGCCGGGGGCGGGTGGCCGGCCCGGGTGATGCGGCAGTGGCCGCTCGCGGGATCGAGGACGGCATAGCAGAAGGTGGCGAGCATGGGCTCGGCCAAGTCGTCCAGCGCGGACTCCAACTGGTGGAGGAGGGCCTCGGGTTCGAGGTCCAGGCGGGCCAGGGCTCGCACGCTCGCGGACAGGCGTCCCATGACGGCCGCGGCAGCGGTGCCGTGTCCCATGACGTCGCCGATGGCGAGGCCGGCCTTGCCGTCGGCGAGGCGGATGACGTCGTACCAGTCGCCGCCGACTTCGTTGACGTCGCTGGCGGGCAGGTAGCGGTGCACGACCTCCAAGCCGGGCGGCGGGGTGATGTGTTGGGGCAGCATGCTGCGCTGCAGGATCAGGGCGGTGTCGTGTTCGCGGTGGTACAGGCGCGCGTTGTCCACGCAGATCGCGGCGCGCGCGGCGAGTTCGCCGGCCAGCGCGAGGTCGTCCTCGGTGAACGGGCCGAGCGGCCGGCTGCGGTAGAAGCTGGCCAGGCCCAGAACGACGCCGCGGGCCAGCAACGGCACCATCATGAAGGAGTGCACCCCCAGGCCCAGGAGCGTGGCGGGGGCCGTGGAGTGGCGGGCGGCGGGCGCGATGGCTTGCGCGTCGAGGCGGGCGACGAGGAAGGGCCGCCGATCGGCCAGGGCCTGGGAGTAGGGGGCGGCGGCGGGGAAGGCGAGCGTACGGCCGAGGGGGGCCAGGACCTCGGTGACGGCGGAGCCGGTCAGCGGCGCCTTGCCCAGGCGGCGCAGGGCGTTGCCGCCGATCAGCCCCGGGCCGGGCTCGCCGCTGGCGGCGAGGCTGTCCAGGACGTCGACGGTGACGGCGTCGGCCAGATCGGGCACGGCCGCATCGGCGAGTTCCTGGGCGGTGCGCTCCAGGTCCAGGCTCGTACCGATCTTGAACGTGGCCTCGTTGATCAGGGCGAGACGACGCCGGCCGGTTTCGGCCTCGAGTTCGGCCTGTTGCTGCGCGGTGATGTCGATCAGGGTGGCGGTCAGGCCGATCGGCCGGTCGTCCGGGTCCTCCAGGCGCACGTACGAGCACGACCAGACGTGGTCGTGGTCGGGGTCGGCGGGGGTGCGGCCGATGCGGCGGAAGTCCAGGACCGGTTCGCCGTGTTCCAGCACCCGCCGCATCGCGGCCTCCATGTCCGCGGCGTTCACACCGGGCAGGACCTCGACCAGGCGGCGGCCGATGTGCGCGGCCTCGGACAGGCCGTTCATGGCCTCCAGCGCCGGGTTGACGCGCAGGAACCGCAGCTGGGTGTCCAGGACTCCGATGCCGACGGGTGATCGGGCGAACAGTCCGTCCCACACGGCGGAGGAACCGCGGATCGCCCGGGCCTCGTGGGCGTCGGCGGCGAAGACCAGCACCGTGGTGCCGCCACGGGTCCGTGCGGGGACCGGTGTCGCCCAGATCTCCAGTTCGAGGGGCCGCCCGTCGTGGTGCCAGGCGGTCACGGTGCCCATGACGCCACGGCCGGTGACCGCGCGCTCCCACAGCGAGCGGCCCAGGCTGCGGTCCGCCCCGGGGTGCAGCAGCTCCGCGATGTGCCGCCCGACCACGTCGCGGGAGGCGTAGCCGAGCAGTTCCTCCGCGGTGCGGTCCCAGCGAACGATCATTCCGGCGCTGTCGGTGGCCACGGCGGCCACGGACAGCGCACCGAGCCAGCCGCCCGCATCCCGTGCGGCGCCGCTGGTCACTTCGGCCGCCGTCTCGTCCATCACCACGCTCACCGTCGCACCGGTTCTGCTTCCAGTATCGGCACACCCGCCCGGCGACGCCTGCGCACTCCGCCGGTTCCGGGCGCCGCGCAGTGATCCGTTCCGGTCGTTCGGGGTCCCGCACGTGCCGGATCGTGGAGGGCCGCCGCCGGGAACGCCGTGTGGTGGTCGCCCGGGCTGCTTCCCGGGGCGTCTTCCGGGGGCGTCTTCCGAGGGCTCGTCGGACCCGCTCGCCGCATTGTCGGGCGGTGGCGGCTGCCGCGGTCACCGGAGGGGCCGGAGCAGCAGCAGGGCGATGTCGTCGTGGTTCCGGGCGGGGTGTTCGGCGTGGCGGAGGAGGCTCTGGGCGAGGCGGTCGAGGTCGTGGACCCGGGTTCGTGCGAGGTGGCGGACGAAGGAACGGGTGGTGTCGTCGATGTCCTTGCCGGGCACTTCCACGAGCCCGTCGGTGTACAGGACGAGTACGGCGCCGGGCGGAAGGGGGATTTCGACGGTCTGGTAGTCGGCGTCGGGATCGATGCCCAGCAGAAGTCCGGGGGGCGGGCTCAGGACTTCGGTGCGTCCGTCGGGGTGGCGGAGCAGGGGCGGGGGGTGTCCGGCGGTGGCGAGGCGGGCGCGGTGACGGGCGAGGTCGAGTTGGACGATCAGGCAGCTGGTGAAGAGCCCGGTGTCGAGGTCGGTGAGGAGGCGATTGGTGCGGGCGAGGAGGTTTCCGGGGGAGGTGCCGGCGGTGGCGTGGGCGTGGACGACGGTGCGGACCTGTCCCATCAGGGCTGCGGCGGCGGTGTTGTGGCCTTGGACGTCTCCGATCGCCGCCGTGGTGGCGGTGGGGATGTGGATGAGGTCGTAGAAGTCACCGCCGATGTCCATGCCGTGGCCGGCGGACCGGTAGCAGGCGGCGGCGTCCAGGCCTGCGATGCGGGGCAGTGCCGGGGGAAGCAAGCTGGTCTGGAGGGTGCGGGCGACGGTGTGCTGGGCGTCGTAGAGGCGGGCGCGGTCCAGGGCTTGGGCGATCAGTCCGGCGAGGGAGGTGAGGAGGGCGCGTTCGGCCGGGGGGAAGGAGTGGGGCCGGTCGTAGGAGAGGGAGAGGGATCCGATGCGGCGGCCGGAGGCGGTCAGGGGGAGGAAGGCCCAGGAACTCCTGTCGTCGTAGCGGGGTGCGCCGGGGTAGGCGCGCTGGAAGTCGGCGGAGTCGGAGAAGAAGACGGGGGCGCCGATCTCCCGTGCTTGCGCCGTCGGGGTGCGGGCGGCCAAGGGCGTGCCGTCGAAACGGTTGATGAGCTCGGCACTGTGGCCGCGGTGGCCGATGACGTGCAGACGGCCCTCCTCGGCGACCACGAGGGCCAGGCCCTGGGGGCCGAAGGCGGGCACGATGTGGTCGGCGACGACCTCGGCCACGTCGTGGACGGTGGCGGCTTCGGCGAGGGCAGCCGCCAGGTGCGTGAGGTGGTACAGCCCCAGAACACCGACTGCTTCCTCGGCCGGCGGATCCTCCACGGTGTCCGTCTGCTGTGATGCGGACGTGATCTGGATGCTGACGCCGCTGCCATCGGGATGGAGCCGGAAGAGCAGGGGTCCGTCCGGAGGGCGCGTTGCGGTGAAGGAGGTCGGTCGACGGGTGATCACTGCGGCTCGATAGCCTTCTTCGACGGCTGGCACGTGCAGCCACGGCAGTGCTTCCCACAGCAGACGGCCCGTGAGCGAGGCGACATCGCTGCCCAGCAGATCGGCACCCGCGGAGTTGATGAAGGTGAGCCGGCCTTCCAGGTCCAGCGCACAGCAGCCCGTGGGCAGGCGTTCGGCGAAGCCGAGCGCGGCCACGGCCCGGGCGGGGTCGGCATCCTCGAACGGTGCCGGAAGGTAACGGGGCTCCTCGGGGGGCAGCAGTGGATCGCCCCGGTCGGCGGCCTGCGCCAGGACGAGTGCCGTTCGCCGGCAGTACGCGCTGACGGCCGCACGCCGGTACGGGGTCGGATGCGGAGTGGATCCGACCGGCCACAGCAGGGCGATGCCTCCCCGCACCGGGGTACCGCTGACGAAGGGGCACGCGGCGAGCGCGAAGTCGTACGGCAGGACGAGGCCCAGCTGCGGGTAGCGACGGGCCACCTCCTCTCGGCTGTCCAGCCAGATCGGACGCCGTTGGCGCATGGCGTCCGTGACCGGCGTCGCCGCATCCAACGAAGCGCGGTACCACGGCGCGGCGATCTGCCGGGACACTCCGGAGAGCAGCGCCAGCCACAGCCGCCGGTCCTCGGGCTGCAGCAGGTAGAGCAGGCCGACCGGAGCTCCGGTCTCGTGCATCACGTCGGCCATGAGGGCTTCCAGCCGTTCCGCACCGGGGCCGGTTCCCGGGCCTGAAGGGGACGGTCGCACGGCCGCTACCCTGCCCTCGGTACGACCGCAGCGAGCGGGTGGGCCAGACCGGGGCGACCGTCCGCCGCCCTCGCGCCGACGCGCGGACCCGCCCAGCGCGGCGCCCGGCCGGTGCCCGTCGGCCGCCCCGTCGGCTCCGCCGGCCGGGCGTGCCGCTCCGCCGGTTTGCGCACGCACGCCGCTCCGGCGTTCGCCCGTGGCCCGAGCGGTGCCCGCCCCGGCAGCAGCAGCCCCGGTGGCGTGACGACCCGTGCCCCGGTGGTCACCGTCCTGTCGTCCTCAGCCGGGCGCTGCCGGGCCGCAGGCACTTCCCGGCAGCGGTGGGCATGCCGTGCCGCCTCCCCGTACGCGCTCGGACGGCACTCGCAACGGCGTGCCGGCGACTGCGCATGCAGGGAGTGCGCGAAATCACCCATAAGTCGACAATATTCCTTAGGTGCTGCTGATGGCCCTCGTGCATCCGGTGTGCACCCCGGCAGGAGCGACCTTCCGCCGCTGCCTCGGCACCGTCCAGGGCCCGCGGTACGGGCAACGAGGCGGCGCGTCCGAAGGCGACCTCACACGGGCCTCTCCTCACGACCGCTGCCCGACCCGGCCGGCCCGGGCCGGCGAAACCACTGCGCCGCTCCGCGAGCCACGGTACTGAGGGACGACCGACTCCGCAGGCCGCCGCCCACGACCGAAGCGAGCAGCCCGAACACCGAGCACGTCCGTGAGCTGCGATTTCGAGACGATGGAAGATCACTGTCGTTCGCCGTCGATCGGATGACCCGGGGGTGCTGCCACCGGGTCCGAGGGGCGCCGACGGAGACTCCGCCGAGGGCGGTCAGGAGGGGTACCGCTCCAGTCCCGCGGCCCGAAGCAGGCACGCGCGGTCGTCCGTGCTGATCAGTCCGTCCGAAAGGGTCTCGTCCTCCAAGAGAGCACCCAGGACAGCCGCATGTGCGGCGAAGACGGCCCTGCATTCCTCGCGCTCCGGGTGATCGCAGTCTTTCCCGAAGAGCAGCACCTGGCGCTCCTCGTCGACGTCGACCGGCGAGGACAGTTCCGCAGCGACGACCAGGAGATCAACCAGACCGGGCCGCACCACCAGGTCGGGGAGGGCTGCCAGGCGCATCAGGAAGGGCAGGGCAGCGGGCATCACGGCGCTCATGCGGAGGGGGCTGCTCATCAGGACGTTGTCCAGCACGGTCAGGGCCTCGGGGCCGGCCTCACCGTCGAGAAGGGCACGCAGCAGGATCGGGGTCCCGGCGGGACACCCGGGGATCTGCGACCAATCGACATCGGTGCAGCCCAGCAGCGTGGGATGGTCGCAGCCGGCTTGCCCCATGTGCGGATGTTCGCGGAGGAACCGAGCCACGGCAGCCTCTTTGGCCTTCACGTCCACCACGCACATGTCCCTGTCTCCGCCCCTGCCCCTGACGCCGCCCCGAACGGCGCCCCCGGGACGCAATCCTTTCCGAGGGCAGCACCGAGCGCAAGCGTCGGGACCAGCAGCCCCGCCTCCCTCCGGGAGAAGTGGCACACCGGGACGGCACGGGGTTACGGGACGGCCCTTGGGTGGCGACGCCCCGGGTCCGATGCGATTCTGGCGACAGAAGTCTCGCCTTTCCGGAAAGGCTTTCACACATGCTCAAGGATTCGCAGGGGACTCCCTATCCGCTCACTGTGGAAGCCTCGCTCGATCCACAATTGACACGCTGGATGTGGCTGGTCAAGTGGCTACTGGCCATCCCGCACTACGTCGTACTGGCTTTTCTGTGGGTCGGGTTCTTCGTGGTGACGGTCATTGCCTTCTTCGCCATCCTCTTCACGGGCCGGTACCCACGCCCTCTCTTCGATTTCAACCTCGGGGTCCTGCGGTGGAGCGCACGCGTTCACTACTACGCACTCACCGTCGCGGGCACCGATCGCTATCCGCCGTTCACCCTGGAAGACGTTCCGGACTACCCCTTCCACCTGGACCTCCCCCACCCCGCTCGCCTTTCCCGGGGGCTGGTGCTGGTGAAGTGGTGGCTCCTGGCAATTCCGCACTACGTGCTGGTCGACGTGTTCGTGGGAAGCGGCTGGTACGAGAGCGGAGACGAATGGGGTGAGGTCCACTACGGCTTCAGCCTGGTGGGCGCCCTGACGTTGATCGCCGTCGTCGCCCTGCTCTTCACCGCCGTCTACCCCCGCCGTCTCTACGACTTCCTGATGGGACTGGTCCGCTGGATCCTCCGCGTCGCGGTCTACGCGTCCTTGATGACGGACCGCTACCCTCCCTTCGCACTGGACCAGGGGGGCGAGGAGCCGGCCGCTCCCGCGCCGGGCGCCTGAGCCCGGGTCCGGCGCCCTCGACGCGGTCCGCACTCCCGAGGGCGGCGCGGCGGCTCAGGGCGAACCCGCATCGCGCCACTCCCGGTCAGTGGACCAGGCGGTCAAGGTGGTGCCGTCCTGGTACGCGAAGTACGAGCCGCACTTGAGGGTGGCCTTGCCCGCGACGGCGTCGGGGAACCACGGAGCCCCCATCTCGGCCTCGGGAGCGGTCCCTTCGATCGGCTTGCACTCGGCCGGCGGGCGGGCCCCCACCGTCGTCGCGACGAGCAGACGTTCGCCTCCCGTCGTCTTCATGGCGTACTGGACCGAGGTCGCTTCGTCGGGCAGCCAACGCGGCACGGAGCGCCGGTCCTGCTTGGCCTTGGCGCCGGTCGCGTACGCGGAGGACTGCTGGCGCCTCCCGTCCCACCAGCGATCGGCGGCGGGGACGGCGACGGCCGCACCGACGCCGAGGGCGACGATGCCCACTGCGGCAAGGACGAGGGGGGTCTTTCGGCTCACTGCTCCGACTCGCTTCCTGGTGATTGCGGGGACGATTCAATGATTGCCGCCGTTTGTCCGCATACGTACGCCCTGGGTACGGACCTCGCGTACGCCCCAGGTCTGACGCCCCTGATGCCCTCCCCCAGTCCCGCTCCCCCCGTCCGCAGTCGGCGACCCGCCGATGTGGCGGGGAGGGCGAACGCAGGCCGCACCCGAGCGACTCATCGGGCGGGCAGTGGGCTGCGATCGAGCGGGTGACCACGGCAGGGGAGGACCGGCACCGCTCAGCGGGCGGCACCAGGGCGCGCACGCGCTGCGAGGAGATCACGCGGGCCGCGCGTGCGGATTCGCTTCGTCACCGTGCTGAAGCCCGGTGCGGCGCGAACGGTTCTGGTGGTCGACCGAGCACCCCGGGGCCGCCTCGTCCCACCCCCACCGGGAATCGCACATCGCCTCACGAGCTGCCGCCCTCTACGGCCTTGGGCTGTTGTTGGGTGGCGCAGTGGATGCCACCGCCTCCTTCGGCGACGGCGTGGATCTCCAGTTGGACGACCTTGCGGTCGGGGTGGAGGTCGCCGATGACGGCGGCGGCCCGCCGGTCGGCCTTGCGGTCGCCGAAGCGGGGGACGAGGACGGCGTCGTTGGCGATGTAGTAGTTGGCGTAGGAGCCGAGGAAGTCCTCGCCGCGGCGGCCGAGCCCGGCGGGGTCGGGTTCGGGGAGGTCGACGATCTCGAAGCTTCTCCCACGGGCGTCGGTCGCATCCTCCAGGACACCGCGGGCCTGGTCGTGGGCGCGGGTCCACACATCGGGTCCGTCGCCGGCCCAGGCACGGCTCAGCAGGACGACGCCGTCGTCCGCGAAGCGGGCCAACGAGTCGACGTGGTAATCGGTGATGTCCTGACCCTTGACGCCCTCGAACCAGATCACCCGGTCGGCGCCGACCAGGTCCTTGAGGGAGCTCTCGATCTCGTCGCGGCCCAGGCCGGGGTTGCGGTTGGAGTTGACCAGGGAGCTCTCGGTGACCAGGAGGGTGCCGTGTCCGTCCACCTCCAGCGAGCCCCCCTCTCCCACCAGGGGCGCGTCGACGCGGGGACTCCGGCGTACTCCAGGACGGCACGGGCGATCTCCGCGTCACGCTCGTGCTCCTGCATGCCGCCCCAACCGTTGAAGTGCAGGTCGATGCCTTCGATGCCCTTCGGGCCCTGGACGAAGATCGGGCCGCTGTCACGCATCCACAGGTCGTCGGTGGGCACCGTGATCACCTCGACCGCGCCCGCCACCTCCTGCGCGGTGCCATCACCGCAGAACTCGGCCCCTGACACGGTCACCGGCAGGGCTCCCCTTGTCCCCATCCCAACCAGGGCGGGACATCACGGGACGACCCGTCACGGGAGGGGCGGCCGGGCCCACAGCGCCGGCGAGACGAGACCCAGGGCCGCGTTGTCCCTGCCGTCCCGCATGTGGTTGAGCCAACGCTCGTACCAGCTGAGGAAGTCCCGCGCAGAGGAGACGTTGGGGGGCCAGAAGCCATCGGCGTTTCCGGTGACCACACGTCCGGCGAGGGGGCCGGTCACCCCGATGAGGCACAGGTCGCTGCAGCCCATCTCGATGACGTGGAGGAAGAGGTCGCCCCGCAGCGCATCCGGATGGCCGACATGGGTGAATCCCCGCGGACTGCCGTCCGACGGCTTCCGGTCCATCGTGAACAACCTGCAGTCCTGCAGCGGAAGAAGGCCGTGGAAGGGACCGGCGCCGCTGCCCCCGAGGTGCACGAGGAAGGACCTGTAGGCCGCGGGCAGGACGATCCGGTGCTCCGCCTCGAAGGCGTCGACTTCTGCCGGGCTGACGCGCGGACCGAGGCGGAAGCGGTGACGCTCTCCGCACACGGAGCGGCTCCGTTGCGGCTGGTGGGGCATCTTCGCCAGGGCGGAACGCACGCGGGGAATCCGGGAATCCACGGAAGGATCTCTTCTCTCGTCTCCGAGGAGGTTACCGGTCGGACCGCCGGGGTCCCACCTCCGGTCAGAAGCGGTTGGCCTGCTCGCCCTCCCCGCGAGGAAGACGGGATGCCTGGGGCCCCTGCGACGCCGGTGTGACGGCGCCGCAGGGTGACGCTGCCGGTCGGATCACGCCTCGCAGGTCGGATCGTCGGCGGGGAGGCGTCCCGTACGCAGGTAGGTGTTGACCTGCCGGTCGACACAGGCGTTGCCGTACTCGCCGTAGAGGCCGTGCTGACGGGCGCCCTCCACGGTGAGCAGCCGGGAGCTCGGCCACCGATCGCGCATGGCCCCGGCTCCGGCGTAGAGGGTGCGGGGGTCGCCCGTGGCGTTGACGAGCAGGGCCGGGACGTCGTTGTTGAGCACGGTCGGGGCCTCGGTGGGGCGGTCCCAGAACTCGCAGGGGGAGATGTTGTTCGCCAGCGGCCCGGTGAGGGGGTAGCGCTCGCGGGACTTCTCCACCGCGCGCCAGTAGCCGCCCACTCCGCGCCGCTCGGCCACGTCGCCGCAGATGATGCCGGTCATCTGGCTGGAGGGGGCGGAGCCCGTACCCGTCAGCAGGAACTCCAGCTGCCCGGAGAGCACTTCGGACGGCTCTACCGGCTCCCGGTCCGCCGCGCGCGCCAGGAGGCGGACGGTGGCGGCCAGGTCGGCGCGCCGCTCGTCGAGATCGCTGCCGAGGCCGCCGACGAGGAGGGCGGGGAGGACGTGCTCGTCCAGCACGTGCGTCGTGCCGATCCGCAGCGGCTTCTGCGCAGCGGCATCGAGAACGTGCTCCACCGTCCCCAGGACCTCGGAGCGTGTCCGGCCCAGGCCGTAGGTGTCGTGTCGCTGGGCAGCCCACGACGCCCAGGCGTGCAGGGCCGCCCGGTTGGCTGCCTCGGTTCCGCGCAGGGGGTTCTGGGTGTATCGCTCCGGGCTGTTGACTCCGTCGAGCACCATGCGGTCGGTGCGGCCGGGGAAGAGCTGTGTGTAGACCTCGCCGAGGTAACTGCCGTAGGAGTAGCCGAGGTAGGAGAGGGAGTCCTCGCGAAGGGCGGCGCGGATGACGTCCATGTCGCGGGCGGTGTTGCGGGTGGTGACGTAGGGCAACACGTCGCCGTTCGTGCGCTTGCAGCGCTCGGCGAGGTCGCGTGCGAGGGCAACCTCCTCGCGATACGCCGCCCGGTCGGCTCCGGCGGAGCGGAAGAAAGCGGATCCGAGGTCCCAGCCGCAGTCCAGCGGGGTGCTCCGGCCGACGAAGCGCGGGTCCATGCCGATCAGATCGAAGCGGTCGGCGACCTCTCCCATCACCCCCGACTTGGTCAGGGGCATCTGGAGGCCGGGGCCTGCCGGTCCCCCGTCGTTGAGCAGGAGCGGGCCCACGCGGTGGGCGGTGTCGGTGGCCTCGATGCGGGAGATGGCGACCGTGAGGGTACGGCCACCAGGTTCGGCGTAGTCGAGCGGCACGGTGATGCCGGCGCACTGGGCACCGGCAGCGTCCAGCGCCTGACCGACTCCGTCGTTCGCGCCAAGGGTGCAGGCATGCCAGTCGATGGGCTGGGCGTGGAAGCGGGCCAGGGGGCGGAGGGTGGTGGTGGGCGTGGTGGAGTCGTTTGTTGACGCGGTGGCGGTAGTCGTCGTCGCGGTGGCGGCCAGGACTACGGCCAGAGCCGTTAATGCCTTGCTGCGTCGGAAGGTTGACATGATCGAACGATATGGCGGTGGGGGTGTCGGAAGCCTCGGGGACAGCCCCGAAAACGGTCGGGGTCGTCCCCCGAGAAAGGCTGGGGAGTTGCCCCTGACGCGGTCGTCGTCGGATGACCTGCCGGATGGCTGGCGGTGTTGGGCCGTCGTGGACGGCATCGGCGTCCCAGCGGACGCTGGAATGGGACTGGTCGCCACCGAAGTCGGATCGCGGGAGTGGGGTGGGGCGCGGAGCGATCAGCGGCTGGAGGCACGTGGCGGTTCTGCGCCGGTACGCCTGCTGGCGCGAAGGGTGGCGAGGCCGAAGGACAGTCCTCCGGCGACGAACCAGGGGTTCCACAGGAACAGTGTCCAAACCCGCTGTTGTTCGCTCACGGAGGCGTCCCCGTGCACGGTCCCGGTCAGCAGCATCACTTCGACGCCGATGCCACGCGTCAGCAGGACCGCGCTGACGCCCCACCCCAGCCACCTCACCCATGCAGCGGGCGTCCCCCGGAGATCAGGCCGGGTGAGCAGCCGTGCGAGCGCGGCGCCGAGCAGGCAGAGCCCGCCCACGCCCCACAGGCCGGCGACGACGAACCACAGCGGACGCTCGGTGGCCAGCGGACCGGCAGCGACGCTCAGCCCCACATCACCGCCGAGACCCCAGTAGAAGTGCACCCCCGCGAAGGCGACCGCCCACCCGCATGCGATGCGCCCCCACCGCGCGGACCGTGTGGAACCGCCCGTTCCCTCCTGCTCGCGGTTCACCGCTGCACCTCCCGGTCCTCGCGCCTGGCGGCGGGCGGGCCGTCCGGGTCCTGCGGCAGCACGATGAACGCCGTGCCTCTGACCAGGTCGACGCTGGAGCGGGGCGGCGCCCCAGCGCTCTCGTCGTCCCGCCGCAGCAGTTCCACCCGCCGCTGCTCCAGCTCTGCCGTCTTGTTCCCGTTCACGCTCGCTGTGAACTCGTCGAAGGCCACGCTCGACAACGACCGGCCCGTGCGTCTGCGGACCCACGGCAGCAAGCCGAGCCCTGTGAGGGAACGCCATGCACCCTCCACGAGCGCGAACAGCACCAGGAGACACACGAACGCCGGAAACGACGCAGCCCACATCGCCACAGCCGGCCCCCCCTCGTCCTCAACACAGCCGACAGTCGGGAAACGACCCAGCGGGCAACGTCGTTCCTCTCGGAGGTACGCAGCGGGAAACCCGTGAAACCCGCCGGCGGCACGTGCGCGGACCGTGCGCTCAGGCACGCCGGCACCCGACTCGGCGGCGGGCCGCCGTACGCCCGCAGGGCTGCGCTGTCGGCCGTGGCTGCTCCGCCCGTCTGAGCCCGTCCGTCAGCCTCCGTGCTCAGCGCCCCACGATGTGCACGCGGACAACGGCCGAGGACGGTCCCGCTCCGGTCGGCAAGGGCACGAACCGTAGGGCACTCGGCCAACCCTCCTGCCGGGGCGAGCGGTCCGACGCGCTCACCACACGACCGCGCTCTTCCTTCGAAGGCGAGTCGGCAGGTGCACCACCCGGCCGAGCTCGCCCTCGGCCACCGTCACCGCTCACCCGCAAGGTCGAGATCGTGCCTGGGTGCCCCGGCAGGAGCCTCGACCGACCGGGGCCGACGCCACGGGCGGGCGATCGGATGGGACACCCCGCGCCACCAGGCATCGGACGGCAGCTTCCCCGCGGGCTCGAAAGGCTCACCGGGCCGCGGGAACGCCACCGCCTGACCGACCTCCTCGGCCGCGTCCCCCGTCCACTCCCCCGGCTCCGCCCACGCGTGCGGGGCCAGGTTGAAGGTCCCCCAGTGGATCGGGAGCAGCACCCCGCCCGGACCACCGCCCTGGAGGTCCAGATGGGAGCGGATCCCCTCGGCCGGAGTCATGTGGATGTCCGTCCAGAACTCCGAGTACGCGCCGATCTGGATCATGGTGGCGTCGAAGGGGCCGTGGGCGGCGCCGATGTCGCGGAAACCGGAGAAGTAGCCGGTGTCCCCGCTGTGGAAGATGCGGTGGGCGGGCCCCTGCACCACCCAGGAGGCCCACAGGGTGTGCTGTGTGTTGCGCAGTCCCCTGCCGCAGAAGTGCCGGGCCGGGGTGGCGGTCAGCCGCAGCTCGCCGATCCCGGTCGATTCGTTCCAGTCCAGTTCTCGTAGCCGGGAGGCGGACACTCCCCAGTGCTCCAGGTGTGCACCGACGCCGAGGGGCACCGCGAAGACCGTGTCGGTGGTGGCGAGCGCCTTGATCGTCGGCAGGTCGAGGTGGTCGTAGTGGTCGTGCGAGATGACCACGACGTCGACCGGGCCGAGGGCGGCGAGTGGCACCGGCACCGGGTGGAGCCGCTTGGGGCCGGCGAAGGGGAAGGGCGAGCAGCGGTCGCCCCAGACCGGGTCGAAGAGGACCCGGTGGCCGTCGATCTCCGCGAGGACCCCGGAATGCCCCATCCAGGTGAGGCGGAGGCCGGTGACGGGCGGTTTGGCGATGTCGGCCAGGGTGGTCGGATGAACGGGGATCGCGCCGGTGGGGGCACGGCGGGCGCGCCCTTCCTTCTCGACATAGGTCTTGGCGATGTCGAAGGTGGAACCGGAGGGGCTGCGCCGCGCCGGTTCGGGGTTCTGGAAGATCCCGTTCGCGAAGTTCGGCGAGCGGCGGATGCGGGCGAGGCGCTCGCCCGTGGGTTCCGCGCCGAAGGACTCGGGGCGCAGTGCGCGCAGCCGGGCCCGCGGGGAACGGTCGGAGCCGGTACCGGTCACAGGACCTCCTGATCTCTGGGGGTCGTTCCATTATGGGCGGCCGCGGCCGCGAGTGGCCGGGCGGTCGGTCATACTGAACCGCCATTCAGTAGGGCCGAGCGGCCCGCCCCTGCCGAGGAGGTCCACGATGCACCCCACCCCCCTCCTGTCCGTCGACTGGACCGACCACGTGACCGGACACCGGGGCCATCTGGTGATCGACCGGCTGGTGCGCGGGGTGGCCAGCGGAGGCCTGCGGATGCGGGCGGGGTGCACGGCGGAGGAGGTCGCGGGGCTCGCCCGCGGAATGACCATGAAGGAGGCGCTGCACTACGACCCCACCGCGCGGTACGTCCCGCTGGGCGGCGCCAAGGGCGGCATCGATTGCGATCCCCGTTCGCCGCAGGCGTACGGCGTCCTCGTCCGCTATCTGCGCGCGATGCGGCCCTACGTCGAGCGGTTCTGGACCACCGGAGAGGACCTCGGGCTCACCCAGGACCTGGTGGACCGCGCCGCGGCCGAGGTGGGGCTCGCCTCCTCGGTGCAGGCCGTGTTCCCGCTGCTGGAGGACGAGGCGGAAGCCCGGAAGCGGCTCGCCGACGCCTTCGCGATCGAAGTGGACGGCATCGGGCTCGACGCGTTGGTCGGCGGCCACGGGGTCGCCGAGTCCGTACGGGTCGCACTCGACCGGGTCGGGCAGCAGCACGCGGGAACGCGCGTGTCCGTACAGGGGTTCGGGACGATGGGCGGGGCGACCGCCCGGTTCCTGGCGCGGGCCGGGTTCCGGGTGGTGGCCGTCGCCGACGTCCGCGGCACGATCGTGAACCCCGACGGCCTGGACGTCGAGGCCCTGCTCGCGGCCCGGGACCACCACGGGACCGTGGACCGCTCCGTGCTCCGGGGCGGCGACCGCGAGGAGCCGGGCAGCGCCTGGCTCGCGGTGGACGCCGACGTCCTGGTGCCCGCAGCCGTCTCGTACGCGATCGACGTGGCGAACCAGCACCGGATCACCGCCCGCTGGATCGCGGAGGCGGCCAACATGCCGGTCCTCCCGGAGGCCGAGGAAGCACTGGCCGCGCGGGGAGTGACCGTGCTCCCGGACGTGGTGGTGAACTCGTGCACCAACGCCTGGTGGTGGTGGACGCTCTTCGGCGACGTCGAGGCCGATGCCGACCAGGCCTTCGCGCGGGTGCGACGGTCCATGCGGACGCTCGTCGGCGGGATCCTCGACCGGGCGGATGCGGACGGCATCAGCCCGCGCTCCGCGGCGCACGCGCTGGTGGAGGAACGGCTGCCGACGATCGCCGCGCGCTACGGCTGGTACGAAGGCGAGCGCACCGGGTGACGGGCGAGAAACGCACCCGTGTCACGTGCTGTGTAGGCTGCACGACGTGGCAAGAGTGCGGTTGAACGTGGCCGAACGGCGTGAGGAGCTGGTCCGGGCGGCCGTCGAGCAGATCGAAGCGCGCGGTGTGGCGGCCGTCCGGATCTCCGACGTCGCCACCGCGCTCGGGGTGAGCAATGCGCTCGTCCTCTACCACTTCTCGTCGAAGGAACAGCTGGTCGCCGCGGCCTTCCGGCACGCGGCCGAGGCCGATCTCGCCCGCCTTCGGCGGCTGCTGGGACGGCGCTCGACAGCGCTGCGGCGGCTGCGGTCCGCCGTCCGCTGGTACGCCCCGACCGGTCAGGCCAAGGGATGGCGGCTGTGGATCGAGGGGTGGGCCGCCTCGCTGCGCGACCCGGAGCTGCGCCGGGTCGCCGCCTCCCTCGACCGGGAGTGGAAGGCGGCGCTGACGCGGGTGATCGCGGAGGGAACTGCCGCCGGGGAGTTCCGCTGTGCGGACCCGGCCGCAGCCGCCTGGCGGCTGACCGCCTTCCTCGACGGCCTCGCCGTCCAGACGACGGTCTATCCGGGGTCCCTCTCCCGCGCCGCGATGCTGCGCTGGGCCGACGAGGCGCTCGTCAGGGAGCTGGAGCTGCCGGACGAGTCCCGCGAAGGACCGTCGGACGGAGGTGACCGTGGTGGAGTTCCCGCTCCTCCGGGGTCGGGCGCCGGCGGGGAGCCGGTCAACCCCGTGCAGACGCGTACGGCCGGAGGTCCGGCCGGTGCCTCGGCCTCCGCAGGTCCCCTCGACCGGGCGGGGACGACATCGACGGGGGCACCGCCGCACGCCCGGGCGTGAGCGCCGTTGCGGACCTCGCGATCCCGCCCCCGGCGGGTGCGCTCCCGGAGCGGCGCGCGTGACGTTGCGGACGGCGTCGTCCGTCCCCGGGCGCGCCCCGCCGGGACCCCGCCGCACGTCCGGGGACGGACGACCGCACCACATCGGGTCAGACCAGTTCGAAGACCGCGGAGACGGTGACCTGCTCCTCGATCTCGCCGGGCGCCGTGGGAACGCCCGGCTCGTCCGTGGAGACTCCGGTCGCGGGGCCGGGTCCGGGGCGCACGGACTCCCCTTCGCTCAGCGAGACGAGCCGGCCGAGCCGGTGACCGCTCAGCCGGGCGTGCTGCGAGGCCTTCTCGTACGCGTCCCGGTAGGCGGCCTCACGGGCCTTCGCCCGCAACGCCGACGGGTCGGCGACGTCGAAGACGACGCCGTTGATGCGCCCCTCGTCCCCCATCGCCTCGTTGGCGGCGCCGATGACCTGACCGGTCCTGTCGAGATCCCTGACCTTCACGGAGAAGGACTGCACCGCCTGATAACCGGTCACCTTGCTCTCCCCGTCCTTGGTCTGGGTGTAGACCGGAACCAGCAAGAGGCTGTCGGTGCGGATGTCCCGGTCTCCGATCCCCTGCTTGCGCAGGACGGCGAGGAGGACCTCGGCCGCGGTGCTCTGCGCCGCCATCGCTTCCTTCGCCGTGGGACGGGCGGCCTCGACCCCGGCCGACAGGATCGCCAGGTCGGGCGCGGCGGAAGCCCGTCCGCTACCGGCTACGGTGACGGTGGCCGGAGCGGTTTCCCCCGCGGCGGTGCGGTGGGCGGTGCGCCCCGGTGACACCGCCAGGGCGGGGGCCGCGGTTCCGGCGAGGAGACCGCCGAGCAGGGCGGTGGCGATGCACAGGCGGACGGTACGGGCGGCGCTGGGCAGACAGATCGTCACAGGCGGTCCTTTCGAGGTGGGTGGTTGCCGGGCCTCCGGCGGGCACATCCCAGCACCCGATGCCGCCGCCCCCGGCACGCCACTCCTGACCAGCGGCTTCCTTCACCTCTCCGCACCAATGGCCGCGCCGGGGACGAGGACGAGGCGCCCCCGGACGTGCCCCGGTCCGCCCGCCGCTTCCTGTGCCGCCGCCGAAACCGCCGACGATTCGCCGGCGACTCGCCGGTGACTCGCCGGTAACTCGCCGACTGCGGAACGGCCGCTTCCACGAAGGGTGCGACCAGGACGCCCCCTGCCGGTGCACGGCTCTCCCCCTCCGCCCGGCACGGACGATCGGGCACGGGAACGATGACGGGTCCCGGGGCTGAAGATCCGTCGGGAGCGCCCCGACACGGTGGGCTGTCGGTGGGACTTGGTAGAACTCTTTCCGTCAGCCGCCCCTCGTCGTCCGTCGTCTGGAGCACCGTCATGATCCTCGTCAACCACCTGCAGGAATTCCACGGACTGCCGGTGTTCGACTTCCCCGGTGCGGAGGCCCGGGTCGAGTTGCCCGATGCGGAGGCGGTCGCCTGGCGGATCTCCGCCCCGACGTACTCCGATCCCGGGGACGAGCAGTGGGGGGCGCAGTTCGAGCGGTTCCTGAAGGAGGTCGACGCGGACCGGGTGCGGGCCCTCGTCATCGGCGGCTGGGACGAGGCGTACGAGAACTCGTCAGCCGACATCGTCACCGCCCTGGTCGGTGCCAACACCCGGCTGACGGGGCTGGTGGCGGTCTTCGTCGGAGACATGGTCTCCGAGGACTGCGAGATCTCGTGGATCATCCAGTCCGATGTGACGCCGCTGCTCGCCGCTTACCCGGACCTCGAAGAGCTCGGGGTGCGCGGCGGCTCCGAACTGGCCTTCCCGCCGGTCCGTCACACCTCCCTGAAGGCCCTGGTCGTGGAGACCGGAGGCCTGGGGGCCGAGGTGGTGCGGGGCGTCGCGGGCAGTGACCTGCCCTCTCTGGAAAGGCTGGAACTCTGGCTCGGCACCGACGAGTACGGCGGTGACAGCACCCCCGAGGACCTGGGGTCACTGCTCGCCGGCACGGCCTTCCCCTCCCTCCGCCGCCTGGGTCTGCGCAACAGCGTGGTCCAGGACGCGATCGCCGCCGCGGTGGCGGGCGCCCCGGTCGTGGCCCGGATCGAAGAGCTCGACCTCTCCCTGGGCGTGCTCACCGACAAGGGCGCGGCGGCACTGCTCGACGGACAGCCGCTGACCCACCTCACCCGCCTCGACCTCTCCCACCACTACCTGTCGGAACCGATGCAGGAGCGGCTCACGGCCGCACTCGCCCCGCACGGCGTGGCGCTGGTCCTCGACGACCCCCAGCAAGCGGAGGACGACGGCGACGGGGACGTCTGGCGCTACGTCGCGGTCGCCGAATGACCTCCGGGCCGCGCCCCGTGGTCGTCGGCGATCCGGCCGGCCGCCGCGTCGCCCTCTTCCAGGACGCACTGCACGCCGCCGGGCTGCCGGGGGCGCGGGTGGTGTCCTGGTCCGAAGTGCTGCGGGGCCGGGCGGAGTTCACGACGGGCGAGACCGTCCGCCTGGACTCGCCCGGCGGGGACGCTGCCGCGGACCGGCTGCTGCGCGACGTCGACGATCCGGCCCGGGTCGAGGGCACCGGCCCGTGGTACGGACGGTTCGTCGCCGCCGTGGCGGACCTCGCCCGCGGTGCGGAGACGGCGGGGGCCGTCCTCGTGGACGACCCGTCCGAGCTCGCGGCCCTCTTCGACAAGCGACTGGGCCACGGCCTGCTGAGCGCGGCGGGAGTGCCCGTGCCCCCGTCACCGACCTCGGGGCCGCGGGCTCCGGAGGTACGGGGCTGGGCGGACGTCAGGGCGCTGACCGCCGAGCCCGGTCTGCGCCGGGTGTTCGTGAAGCTCGCGCACGGTTCCTCGGCCTCGGGCGTGCTCGCGGTGGAGACGAACGGTGCGGGGCGCTTCCAGGCCACCACGTCGGTGGAACGCGCCCCCGACGGCCGGCTCTTCAACTCCCTGCGGGTGCGGCGCTACACCGACGAGCGGGAGGTGGCCGCCATCGTGGACGCCCTCGCACCGGACGGGCTGCACGTCGAGCGGTGGCTGCCGAAGGCCACCCAGGGCGGCCGGGCCGCCGATCTCCGGGTGGTGGTGATCGACGGTCGGGCCACCCATGCCGTGGTGCGGACCAGCCGTTCCCCGATGACCAACCTGCACCTGGGAGGTGCCCGGGGGGACCTGGGTGCCGCCCGGGCGGCGATCGAAGCGGCGGGCGGCCGGTGGACGGAGGCGCTCGGCGTGTGCGAGCGGGCCGCGGCCGTCTTCCCCGGCACCCGCTGCGTGGGCATCGACCTGCTGCCCCTGCGCGGCTGGCGCCGCTTCTCCGTGGGCGAGGTGAACGCCTTCGGTGATCTGCTGCCCGGTCTCACGGGTCTGCCCGGCAGCGGCGCCGAGGGAATGGACACCTATGCGGCGCAGGTCGCGGCGGTCTTCACGAGCTCCCGCGACGGCGTCCACCCCCTCCACGGCTCCACCGCCCCGTCCTGCACCGACGCGCCCCTCGCCCCCCGCACCACAGGAACGAGCACCACGTGAACCAGCCCGACATGAACGCGATCGTCGGCAGCCACGACCTGCTCCTGGTCACCCTCGACACCCTGCGCTACGACGTGGCCGCAGAGCTGGCGTCGGCGGGCCGCCTACCGAACCTGGCACGCCACCTGCCCGGTGGCGCCTGGGAGCGGAGGCACGCCCCCGGGAGCTTCACCTACGCCTCCCACCAAGCGATCTTCGCCGGCTTCCTGCCGACTCCCGCGACGCAGGGACCCCATCCCCGGCTGTTCGCGGCCCGCTTCGCGGGAAGCGAGTCGACCGCCGAGGGCACCTGGGTGCACGACACCCCCGACTTCGTGTCCGCGCTGGCGGCCGAGGGGTACCGCACGGTCTGCATCGGCGGCGTCGGCTTCTTCAACAAACGGCCTCCCCTGGGCTCGGTGCTCCCCGGCCTGTTCCAGGAGAGCCACTGGGACCCCTCCTTCGGCGTCACCTCCCCGACGTCCTTCGAGTCCCAGGTCACACGCGCCGAAGAGGTCGTCGTCGGACTCCCCCGCGAGGAACGGCTCTTCCTCTTCCTGAACGCGTCGGCGCTGCACCAGCCCAACTGGTTCCACCTGCCGGGGGCGAGCCCCGGGGCGGGGGACTCCCGGGCGAGCCACGCCGCCGCGCTGGAGTACGTCGACCTCCACATGGGACGGCTCTTCACCGCGATGAGCAGCCGCCGCCCCTGCTTCGCCATCGTCTGTTCCGACCACGGGACCGCGTACGGGGAGGACGGGTTCACCGGCCACCGGCTCGGCCACGAGAGCGTGTGGACCGTCCCCTACGCCCAGTTCGTCCTGCCGGGACCCGACGAGGAGGTCGCCGCATGAGCGTCCCGTCCGCTTCCCCCCGTCCCCGGCCCTACCAGAGCTACGTCTACGCCTATCCGCACAAGACGGCGTACCGCATGCTCCCGGAGCGCCCGGAGCTGTCCGCGCTCTGGGCCGACGAGCCGAAGGAGGCCCTCTCGCTGTACGCGCACGTACCGTTCTGCGAGGTCCGCTGCGGATTCTGCAACCTCTTCACCCGGGTCGGCGCCCCGGAGGGGCTGACCGGTCGCTACCTCGACGCCCTCGACCGGCAGGCCCTCGCCGTCCGCGAGGCCCTCGGGGACGCGGCGCCGGTGCGCTTCGCCACGGCTGCGTTCGGCGGCGGCACGCCCACCTTCCTGACCGCCGACGAACTGACCCGGCTGTGCGACATCGCCGAGAAGCGCATGGGGGCGGACCTGCGGGCGGTGCCGCTGTCGGTGGAGACCTCGCCGGCGACCGCCACTGCCGACCGGCTCGCGGTCCTCGCCGAGCGGGGTGCGACCCGGCTCAGCATCGGGGTGCAGAGCTTCGTCGAGGCGGAGGCCCGGGCGGCCGTCCGGCCGCAGCGCCGGGCAGACGTCGAGGCGGCGCTCGGTCGGATCCGGGACACCGGGGTGCCCGTCCTGAACATCGACCTGATCTACGGCATCGACGGACAGACGGAGCGGTCCTGGCGGGTTTCGCTGGACGCCGCCCTCGCCTGGCGGCCCGAGGAGCTCTACCTCTATCCGCTGTACGTGCGCCCGCTCACCGGGCTCGGCCGGCTCCAGGACCCGGAAGCCGCCGACCGGGAATGGGACGAGCAGCGCTTGCGCCTCTACCGCTCCGGCCGGGACCACCTCCTCTCGCAGGGCTACGAGCAGGTGTCGATGCGGATGTTCCGCCGCGCGGACGCCGCCCCCGCCGGCCCGGAGGACCACGCCTGTCAGACGGACGGCATGATCGGCCTGGGCTGTGGGGCCCGCTCGTACACCTCCGCCCTGCACTACTCCTTCGACTACGCCGTCGACCTGCGGGAGGTCCGCTCGATCATCGACGCCTACACGGAGACGGAGGACTTCTCCCGGGCCGAGGTGGGCCGGGCGGTGGACGGGCGGGAGGCGCGCCGCCGCCATCTGCTGCAGTCGCTGCTCCAGGCCGAGGGCATGCCGCTCGCCGGGTACGAGGAACGGTTCGGATCCTCGCCGTTCGCGGACTTCGGCCCCGAGCTCTCCTCCTTCGAGGAGCACGGCTGGCTGGACGCGGACGCCCCGAGGGGCGTGCTGCGGCTTTCGCCGGAGGGGCTCGCCCACTCCGACGGTCTCGGTCCCCGGCTCTTCTCCCCCGCCGTGCGCGCCGCGATGGCCGCGTACGAGGCGAAGTAGCGGGGCCGACATGGACCTGAGCCGACGCCCGGACACGGGCCTCCCGCCGACCGCCCGCCCGCTTCCGGCCCCGGGCCCGCCCTCGGGCACGGACCTGACGCTGCTCTACCGGGGACCGCTCTCCTCCTGCGACTTCGACTGCCCGTACTGCCCCTTCGCGAAGCGGCGGGACAGCCGCGAGCAGCTGCGTGCGGACCGGGCGGCGCTCGAACGGTTCACCGACTGGGTCGCCGCCCAGACCGGTGACCGGCTGCGCGTCCTCTTCACCCCGTGGGGCGAGGGCCTGGTGCGCTCCTGGTACCGGCGGGCACTGGTCGAACTGTCCCGGCTTCCGCACGTGGAGCGGGTGGCGATCCAGACCAATCTCAGCTGCAGGACGGAGTGGCTGGCGGAGGCCGACCCGGAGGGGGTGGCGCTCTGGTGCACCTACCACCCGGGGCAGACACCGTACGAACGCTTCCTCACCCGGTGCCGGGAGCTCGCCGAACGGGGCATCCGGTTCAGCGTCGGCGTGGTCGGCCTGCCCGAGCACCGGGAGGACGCCGTCCGGCTGCGGGCGGCGCTGCCCCCGCACGTGTACCTCTGGGTGAACGCGGCCGAGGGGCGCACCTACACCGACGCGGAGGCCGATGCCTGGACGGAGCTCGACCCCCTGTTCCCGTACAGCCGGCATCCGCACCGCTCGGCGGGGCTGCCCTGCCGGACCGGGGAGTCCGTGGTCTCGGTGGACGGCGAGGGGACGGTGCGGCGCTGCCACTTCGTCCGGGCCGAGCTGGGGAACCTGTACGACGGCTCGTACCGCGCCGCCCTGCGTCCCCGGGTCTGTCCCCTCGCCGTCTGCGACTGTCACATCGGCTACGTCCACCTGGAGACGCTGCCGCTGTACGACGTGTTCGCCGGCGGGGTCCTGGAGCGGATCCCCGCGGCACCGCCGACTACAGCGGCATGAGGTCGGGGCGCTTGGCCTCGACGTGGTCTCCGGAGCTCTCGCCGCGCAGCCGGCGTCCGATCCAGGGCACGAGGTACTCCTTGGCCCAGTGGATGTCGTCGCGTCGGACTTCGAGGGTGCCGCGCGGCGGGACCGGGGGCCACGGCTGGTCCGGGTCCGCGGGCACCGGCATGCCGAGGACCTGCGCGGCGCGCAGGGCGACCCGGGTGTGTCCCTCGGGGGAGAGGTGCAGCCGGTCCTCGTCCCAGGCGCGCCGGTCCTGGACGGACTTCAGCGACCACAGGTCGAGGACCGGGCAGCCGTAGCGGTCGGCGATGGCCCGGACGTGCCCGTTGTAGGTGGCGATCTTGCCCCGGAGGTGCTTGAGGAGCGTGACCTCGCGGGTGTCGAAGCCGGTCGTCACCATGACGGTTCCGACGGCGGAGGTCAGCTCGACGACGGCGCGTTCGAAGCGTTCGGCCACGTCGTCCGGGTCCGTTCCGGGGCGGATGATGTCATTGCCGCCGGCGCAGAAGGTCACCAGGTCGGGGGCGAGTTCCTTCGCCCGGGGGACCTGTTCCGCCACGATCTGGTCGAGGAGGCGTCCGCGTACGGCCAGGTTGGCGTAGCGGAAGGCGTCGTGCTCCGGCAGCTGGTCGGCGAGCAGGACCGCGAAGCGGTCCGCCCAGCCGACGTAGGCCCCGTCGGGGCCGGGGTCTCCGACGCCCTCGGTGAAGCTGTCACCGATCGCCGCGTACGACCCGAATGCGCTGTTTTCTCTTGATCTCGAATCGTCTGCCACGGGACCACATCCTTCCCCTTCGGGTGTGACCTACGCGACCGTAAGGAGGGCTTGACGGCGGGTGACATACGCCACCGATAAAGATTCCACCAAGCCGGAATACGCCGGAGGCCCGGCACGTGCGTGCCGGGCCTCCGGGAGTTACGGGGCGTCAGATGCTCACGCCGTGCTGGCGCAGGGTCGCCAGCGGGTCGATGTCGGAGCCGTACCCCGGTCCGGTGCGCATTTCGAAGTGCAGGTGCGGGCCGGTGACGTTGCCGGTCGCGCCGGAGAGGCCGATCTGCTGGCCGCCGCTGACGGTCTGGCCGGCGGAGACGGAGATCGAGGAGAGGTGGGCGTACTGCGAGAAGGTGCCGTCGGCGTGCTGGATGACGACCTGGTTGCCGTACGCTCCCCCGTTGCCCGCGGAGTAGACGGTGCCGGGGCCGACCGCCACGACGGTGGTTCCGGTGGAGGCCATGAAGTCGACACCGGTGTGGTAGCCGGAGGACCACATGGAGCCCGAGGCACGGTACGGGGTGGAGACGCCGCCGCTGACGGGGGCGAACCAGCCGGAGGAGGAGGTCGTGCCGGCCGACGAGGACGACGCGGCGGAAGAGGAGGAGGTCGCGGCGGCCGGAGCCGAGGCCCGCTCGCTGCTGCGGGAAGCCCGGGGGGCGTCGCCGTTCTTTCCGGAGCTCCGCTTGCTGCTGGCGGAGTCCTTCGCGGTGGCGGCCTTCGGAGCCGCGGCCTTCGGAGCGGCGGCCTTCGCCGTGCTCTTCGCGCCGAGGGTCAGCTTCATTCCGGGCAGGATCAGCGAGGGGTTCTCGCCGACGACCTGGCGGTTGTCCTCGTAGAGCTTCTGCCAGCCGCCCACCAGGTGGTGCTCGGCGGCGATCTTCGACAGGTAGTCGCCCCGGACCACGGAGTAGGTCTTCGGCGCGGCCTTCGCGGCGACCGGGGCGGCCTCCACGACGGCGGCCTTCGCCGGAGCGGCGACGGGCAGGGCCGGAGCGGCGACCGGGGCGGCGTGGGCGCTGGTGGCTCCGAGGAGCGGGAGGGCGACGACGGCGCCTCCGGTGCCGGCTGCCAGGAACCCGCGGGTGATCGGGTTGACCTTGGGACGGCGGTGCTTACCCTTCGCGGGCATGGCGAATTCCTCTCCGTCGCCTACGAGGTGAGCTGTCGGGTTCGGACTGGAGATGTCCGGCCGCGTTCTCACGCGGCTTCACCCCGAGCCGTCCTTTTCGAGGGATCGGCGTACTACCTGGGTCCCCCGCTCCTGCCTCGTACGGGTGAGTGCGGATTCCGGGCGGTGGCAGGATTCGGCGGTCCGTCCGGAGTGAGCGCGACGCTAGACGAGTGGGGCCGGAGCGAACAAGCCGCACTTTTCAGGAACTCCGCAATCCTTTGCCTTTGGGGCGAAATTCCGGTCACCCTCCGTGGATGACGGTCCGTCGATCTCCTTTTTCCCCAGGGAATTTGGAGAAGACGATCAGGCACGTTCCGTCACGGTTATGACGCTGCTCACGCATCGAACCCCATCTCCCCCTCAACTAGGGCGTGTTACCCCTATCGCCCAAATACGGACAGATCGCCCATTACCTCCTGAGGGGGGTGCGCACACGGCACCCGGCCGAGATGATTGCCCCAAGAACAGATCTCCAGAACAGGAGCACCCGCCCGTGACGCAGCAGCTGCCGCAGACCCCACCCGCCGAAGCCACCGAGCCCGAACTGACGGAGGTCCGCAACTTCCGGGACGTGGGCGGCCTGCCGACGACGGACGGGCGCGCCGTTCACCCCGGGCGCCTCTTCCGCAGCGGCCACCTCGCCCATGCGACGGAGCGCGACGCCGCCTTCCTCGCCTCCCTGGGCCTCCACACCGTCTTCGACTTCCGCAACGAGGCCGACCGGAAGGTCGAGGGCGCGGACGTCGAGCTGCCCGGCGTGCGGAACGTGAACATCCCCCTCAATGACCCGGCCGACGGCAAGGAGTTCTGGAAGCTGGTCCGGGACGGAGAGGTCGCCCAGCTGCGAGAGGTCCTCGGCGACGGCAAGGCAGCCGCCCGCATGTCCGATTCCTACCGGAAGATGGTGGTCGAGCGCACTGCGGAGCACAGCCGGATCCTGCACTCCATGGCGGAGGAGAGCGTCCCGGCCCTCATGCACTGCGCGGCCGGCAAGGACCGGGCGGGACTCGCCGTGGCGATCACCCTGCTGGCCGTCGGCGTGGAGCGGGACGCGATCGAGGCCGACTACGTGAAGTCGAACGACCCGCACCGCCGCTACAAGATACGCCGCAGCTCCACCGCCCCGGACGGGATGTCCCCCGAGGTGATGGAGCTGCTGAGCCCGCTCTTCGACGCGCGGGTGGAGTATCTGCGGGCCGCCCTGGAAACGATCGGGACGACCTGGGGCTCGGTGGACGCCTACCTCGCGGAAGGACTCAAGCTGGCCCCGGAGACCCGCGAACGCCTGCGGGCGCGGCTGCTCACCGGCGCCTGAGCCCGGCGGGCGGAACTACTGGTTCTGCCCGCCCATCAGGAAGAGCAGGTAGAGGAAGCCGGCGAAGAGGTGGCCGGCGATCAGATAGGCGAAGAGGCGGAGCACGAGCCCCTTGGGGAACCGGCCCTCACCACGCTCTTCACCGGTGACCGGTGCGGATTTCTCGGACATGTCAACCCTTCCTTCGAGAATCTCAACGAGTCGCCCGTGATCAGCTCCGGTGCGGGGTCCCGCCTCCGAGGCACAGCTCGGCGGCGGGGCTCTGCATCAGGGTGTGGACGAAGAGCAGCTCGGCCCCGCCGGGGGTGGCGGCACCGATCCGGTGCGGGGTCAGCGAGTCGAAGTGCGCGCTGTCCCCGGGATCGAGGACGTGGACGACCTCGCCGAGCGCGAGCCGCACCCGGCCTTCCAGGACGTGGATCCATTCCTCGCCCGGATGGACCCGCACGATGTCGGCCCGGGTGGCGTACGGCACGTGGACCCGCAGGCACTGCAGGGCCCGGCCGGCCCCACCCGCCTGGCGGTAGACCCAGCCATCGGCCTCGACCGGCTCGGAACGGCCCGCCCGGACCACCGGATCGCGCTCGGGGGGAGCCTCGCCGAGGAGCTCGGAGACCGTCGTACCGTAGATGCGGGCGAGGGCGAGCAGCATCGGGAGCGAGGGCTGCCGGTTTCCGGTCTCCAACCGTGAGAGGTGGGCCGGCGAGAGACCGGCCCGTTGGGCGGCGGCCTCCAGGGTGAGCCCCCGACGACGGCGCAGGGCCCGCAGCTGCGGAGCGACGTCCGGCAGGGCGTCCGGGGTGACGGGGACCGGGGGCGGCGCCCCGGGGACGTGGTCCATGCGTCCATTCCGCCAGGACCGTGCCTCTGAGGCAAATTTCTTGCCTCAGAGGCAAAAGACACTCGTCGTACGCACGGCTCAGCGCTGTGCGACCGCCTGCTTGACCAGTGTCTTCCCGAAGTCCCAGAGCAGCCCGCCACCTCCGTGGGCATCATCCATGACCGCGGTGAAGGCGGTGACGAACCGGTCGACGTCCGCCTCGTCGATGATCAACGGCGGAATCAGTTTGATCACCTCCAGATGGTCCCCGGAGACCTGGGTGAGGATGTGGTGCCGTTGGAGGAGCGGGACGACGACCATCTGGGCGAAGAGGCCCTTGCGGGCCGCCTGGAGCATCGTCCAGCGGCTGCGCAGCCCCAGCGAGGACGGCCGACCGAACTCGATCCCGATCATCAGACCGCGTCCGCGGACCTCGTGCAGGAGCTCGTACCGGGGCACGAGCTCCTGCAGGCGCCCGGCGAGCAGCCCACCGGTCCGGCGGACGCGGGCGACGACGTCCTGGTCCTCCATGACCGAGAGCACGGCGAGCCCGGCCGCCATGGCCTGGGCATTGGCGCCGAAGCTCGCCGAGTGGACCAGGACCCGGTCCATCGAGGAGTAGACCTTCTTGAAGATCCAGTCCTTGCCGAGGGTGACCCCGACCGGCACGTAGCCGCCGGAGAGCGCCTTGGCCACGCAGACCAGATCCGGTTCGACGCCCTCTTCGTGCTGGTAGGCGTAGAAGTCGCCGGTGCGGCCCAGGCCCGTCTGCACCTCGTCCGCGATGAGCAGCGCACCGTGCCGGTGGAGCAGCTCCTGGGCCGCCCGCAAGAAGCCGGGCGGCGCCTCGTGGACCCCCTTTCCCTGGATGGGTTCGACGACGAAGGCGGCCACGTCGCCCGCGCGCAGTTCCCGCTCCAGGGCGTCGAGGTCGCCGAGGGCGATCGGGGTGTCCGGCAGGAGCGGACCGAAGCCGTCCCGGAAGCTCCGCTCCCCGTTGACGGAGAGGGAGCCGGTGGTGAGTCCGTGGAAGGCGTGCGAGCAGTAGAGGACCCTGGGACGCCCGGTGGCGCACCGGGCGAACTTGAGGGCGGTCTCCACGGCCTCCGTGCCGCTGTTCCCGAAGAAGACCCGGTCGAGGTGCGGGCTGTGGGCGAGCAGGCGCTCGGCGAGCAGTCCGGGCAGCGGTGGGCAGTCGAAGCGGGTGAGGTCGGCCAGCTGGGCGTCCAGGACGTCGTGCAGGGCCCTGCGGACGACGGGGTGGTGTCGCCCCAGGCCCATCACGCCGAAGCCGGCGAGCATGTCGAGGTGGTCGACGCCGTCGGCGTCCCAGAAGTGGGCCCCCTCGGCCCGCTCGTAGACCTTGTCGAAGCCGATGGTGTGCAGCATGCGCGGCAGCTGGTGGTTCAGGTGCTTGGCGTGCAGTTCGTACCGCTCACCGCCGCGCTCGGCGAGCAGCGCCCGCAGGTCGAACTCACCGCTCATGCCGGCCGCCTCACGCCTCGTTCCCGGAAACGGTCTCGCGGACCGCGCGCAGGGACTCCTTGAGGGAGCCCATGGTCGCGAGGACGGCGGTGGGCTCGTAGCCGCAGTGCGCCATGCAATTGGCGCAGCGCGGGTCCCTGCCGCGGCCGTACTTGTCCCAGTCGGTCTCCTCGACCAGCTCGCGGTACGTGGGGACGTATCCGTCGCTCATCAGGTAGCAGGGGCGCTGCCAACCGAAGAGGGAGTAGTTGGGAATGGCCCAGGCCGTGCAGGGGAAGTCCGCCTTCCCTTCCAGGAAGTCCAGGAAGAGCGGTGAGTGGTTCAGCCGCCAGCGCCGCCGGTTCCCACCGGCGAAGGCCTTCTTGAAGAGTTCGCGGGTCTGCTCGACGCCGAGGAAGTGCTCCTGGTCGGGGGCCTTCTCGTAGGCGTAGGCCGGCGAGATCATCATCTCGTCGACCTGGAGGTCGTCATTGAGGAAGTTGAGCACCTCGATGACGGTCTGCGGGGTGTCGGTGTTGAAGAAGGTCGAGTTGGTGGTGACCCGGAAGCCCCGTCGCTTGGCTTCCTTGATGGCGGCCACCGCCTCGTCGAACACCCCCTCCTTGGCGACGGACTCGTCGTGCCGCTCGCGCAGTCCGTCGATGTGCACGGCGAAGGCGAAGTACGGGGAGGGGGTGAACTTCTCCAGCTTCTTGCGCAGCAGCATCGCGTTGGTGCAGAGGAAGACGTACTTCCTGCGGGCCACGAGTTGGCGCACGATCTCGTCGATCTGCGGGTGCATCAGGGGCTCCCCGCCCGCGATGGACACCATGGGGGCGCCGGACTCCAGGACCGCGCCGACCGCCTGGGCGACCGGCATGCGCTGCTTGAGGACGCCGGCCGGATGTTGGATCTTGCCACAGCCCTCGCACTTGAGGTTGCAGGCGTAGAGCGGCTCCAGCTCGACGATCAGCGGGAACTTGTCCCGCTTGCGGAGCTTCTGTTCGAAGAGGTAGGTCCCGACCCGGATGGACTGACGGAGCGGCATGGCCATAACTCGCTCACCTCCTGGGGAGCAGCAAAGAACGGTGCCATTCGAAGAATGCGGGAAGGACGGCACGGAGGACGCGGAAGGCTGATATTCCCCCGCGTACCGTGCCGATCCGGACCAGTTCATGTTCCGGAGCGTCCACGACCACTCGGACGGCCGCAACCGGGCGGGCATCCGGCCCCTCGCCGAACGCCCCTGCGGTTCGTGCGGTGCGGAGGGTGGCGGCGGACTCCATGTCGACGGCGATCGCCCCGTCGGCCCGCAGCGCGGCCCGCTCCGGGCCGCGCACCACGTGGTCGGAGCCGATCAGCGGCCCGGTGTGCACGGACCGCCCGGGCACTGCCCTGACCAGTGCCTTCACCAGTACATCGGTTCCGGTGCAGAGCGTGGTGCCCTCGGGGCCACGGGTCTCGTCGGCGACGATCAGGTCCCCCGGGTGCATGCCCGGGGCGAGGCCCGCACAGAATCCGGAGGCGATCACTGCGGCGTCCCGACGGGACTCCTCGCCGAGTGCCCGGGAGACGGCACGACGGGCGCGGTCCGGTCCCATGCCGGTGCGCAGCACGGTGACCGGGCCCGGCGCGTCGCCCCGGTCCCCGCGGCGCAGGGCGAACTGCTCGATGCCGAGCGCGCAGGCGATCAGCAGCGGTGGGGAGGCGCCCGGGCCGGGCTCGTGCCCCATCAGCCCTCCTTGTGCGGCGAGGGATCCCCGTACGCATAGCGTCCGAGCGCCGTGAGCGGGAACACCTGCCGGTAGAGGTGGTAGTTGATGGAGAAGTCCCAGGGGAAGCCGGTGCCGGTGAAGTGGGGCTCGTCCCAGGACCCGTCCTCCTGCTGGGTCCCCGCCAGCCAGGCGATACCGCGCCGGACGGGCTCGGAGTCGCGTTCACCGGCGGCGAGCAGGGCGATCAGGGCCCATGCCGTCTGCGAGGCGGTGGAGGTGCCCTGTCCGACGCACCGCTCCTCGCGGTACGAGCGGAGGTCCTCGCCCCAACCGCCGTCGTCGTTCTGCACGGAGCCGAGCCAGTCGACGGCCCGGCGGATCGCGGGGTGCGAACCGGGCAGTCCGGCTGCGGCGAGCGCCGGCAGCACCGAGCCCGTGCCGTAGACGTGGTTGACTCCCCAGCGGCCGAACCAGGCGCCGTTGGGCTCCTGTTCGGCGAGCAGCCACTCGATGCCGCGGCGGGTGCGGGGGTGTTGGGCGAGCCCTTCGTACGCGAGCATCTCCACCACGTGGGCGGTGACGTCGGCGGAGGGCGGGTCGATCACCTCGCCGAAATCGCAGAAGGGCAGTTTGTTGGGGAAGACGCTGGTGTTGTCGGCGTCGAAGGCGCCCCAGGCCCCGTTCTTCGACTGCATGCCGAGCGTCCAGCGGGTGCCCCGGGCGATGGCCGCCTCCACCCGGGCGGGGTCGGGGTGCCGCACCCGGCGCAGGGCGAGCAACACCTCGGCGGTGTCGTCGATGTCGGGGTAGTTGTCGTTGTGGAACTCGAAGGCCCAGCCACCCGGCGGGAGTCCGGGGCGACGCACCGCCCAGTCCCCGGTCCGGGTGATCTCCTCGTCGAGCATCCAGTCCACGGCCTTCACCAGCGCCGGGTGATCCGGGCGGAGCCCTCCGTCGGCGAGCGCGATGGTGGCGAGGCAGGTGTCCCAGACGGGCGACTGGCAGGCCTCGATCATGCGCGAGCCGTCCTCGCGCCAGACGGCGAACCGGTCGAGCGAGGCGAGCCCGGCCCGCATGACCGGGTGCTGGAGGTCATAGCCGAGGAGGTGCAGGGCGATGACCGAGTAGACCGCGGGCGGCTGGATGCCGCCCCAGCACCCGTCGTTCTCCTGGCGTTCGACGATCCACCGGGCGGCGACGTTCATCGCGGTGCTGCGCACTCCGCGCGGGGCGAAGCGGTGGTAGACGTGCAGCGCCTTGTCGAGCCGTTGGAAGATGCCGTCCCAACCGGTGGCGGGGGCGAGCGGTCGGGGCGGACGGGGCCGGGCCGGGTCGGTGTGCAGTTCGTCCAGCGGAAACGGTGCCGGGCGCACCGGGCGCTTCGCGGAGACCACGGTGAGCGGCACGATCGTCTGTCGGGCCCAGCAGCCGAAGTCGTAGATGTTGAGCGGGAACCACTTCGGCAGGAAGAGCAGCTCCGGCGGCAGCTCCGGCAGGTCTTCCCAGGACCACCATCCGAAGAGGGCCAGCCAGATCCGGGTGAAGACCCGGGCGGAGGCGATGCCGCCGTGGGCGCGGACCCAGGCGGAGGCACGGGCCATGTGCGGAGCCTCGGGCGGATCTCCGGCGAGTCGCAGGGCCACGTAGGCCTCGACGGTGGCGGAGAGCTCGCCGGGCCCGTCGTAGAAGGTGGCCCATGCGCCGTCCTCGCGCTGTTCGCGGCGGATGTGGAGGGCGGCGGCCCGGGTGGTGCGGGCGTCGAGGATGCCCAGGAACTGGCGGAGGAGGAGGTCCTCGGCGTCCATGGTGACGTTGGTCTCCAGGTCGCCCTTCCACCAGCCCGCCGCGTCCTGTCGGGCGAGCAGGTGCTCGACGGCGCGTTCGGCGGCCTTCACGGCGCTCTCGTCGAGTCCGTCCGGCGCGGCGGTGCCGTGCGTCTTGCTGGCCGCGGCTGCCCGGGGGCCCACGGCCCCGGCGCTTCCGTCGGTCGTCGCTGTCATGGCTTCCCCTTCGTGCAGTCGGTTCCTTCTGCTCCTGCGGGTCTGCCGTCGGGCGGGGGCGGGGGGGCCCCGCCCGCGCCGGGCAAAAGAAAAAAGGGTGTTTGTGTTGATATATTAAGCCCGCCCCCCGAAAAAGCCGCGGC